>NZ_CP072453.1:3600000-3900000 GCF_019343475.1 Providencia sp. R33
ATATATAAATTAATTAAATCAGAGTTAACATCAGCAATTAAATATTGCTCATAGTCAGTGTTCATCATAACAGCACATGAGCCGGCGAACGGCTCTACTAAGCGTTTAGTTTTTGGCAAGTGCGGGCGTAGCTTCTCTATAATGCGAACTTTAGATCCCGCCCATTTTAGAATTGTTTTATTCGCCATTTCACACACTCCGATAATGCTTGCTTTTAAGCTCTGATACCGTTTGGCAGTCAATGCACAAAGTGCAACCAATGGATGCAATACGCCGGTTTTCTGGGATTGGCTTTCCACAACATTCACAAAAGAAAGCCGACACCCCACGCGGGCGATCAGTGATCGCTTTTATTTGTTGTTCTCGGATTAACATTTCGTGGTCGCTAGCGCGGTCAATTTCTTTAGACATGATCCAGCTCCGCAGCCAGATTTGAGTAATGCTCAGACTCATCATGAATTAATTGAATAATTTCATCTGAGGTCATTTTTTCTTTACGTGCTTTGTGTGCAATCGAATCAAGATGATGTGAAAATTTGCCAAATATTGATTTGCGCTCATCTTCTCGGTTAGCTTTTATGTTTTCTGCTACAGGGGTAAATATTGGATCAGGAAATGTTCTCATATTCATTACCTATATTTTGATTGTAAAAAGTCCTGACAAACAAACGTCATTATTTTAAATAATTAAATTTAATTAGATTGGCATTACTATATTTGTTGGTAACAATGCATTTAATGCCTTTATTTGATTAAGTGCACTAATAAACTGTTTTTGTTCGCTAGTAATTAAATCATCAAATCTCATTTCTTTTTTATCACTTAAATTTGCAAGATGAAAAATCATATCTAATATTCTTTTATCTTGTTTACGTAAGTAATCAATGAAACCTGATAATTGTTGATTTGTTGGTTCTTCATTACGGCATTGTAGTAACTGAGTTCTCAGCTCAGCCGCTTTGTTTAGTGCGGCGGTGCGCTCTGTAAGTGTTCCTCCATCATTATAGTAACGGTCATAAGACTTTCTTTTTATGTTAGGGGTATCAGCCAGCTTTGATTGAAAACTAATAATCTCGGCTGTATTTACTTTCTCGCCTTTATTATCTATTTCTTTCATCGCCGTGTTACCCATATTAAACCCCGTAAAGTTTATCTATATATTTCGTTGCTTCTGCCATTGCATCAAATAACCCGAATGATTGCTCATTCTGTGAAACTTGATAGCGCGTTATCTGGCGTAATTTATTCCGTGGTATTTTTTTAATCGTGAAACCACGATAAATAAAGCAATGGGATTTAAGCTGCAATATTTGCATATTACAGCCCTACCCATAAAAGCCATGTTTTCCGTTGCTCTTCTGTACGGCTATAAAATGCTTCATCCATACCTCGGTTAAATTCAGTAATGCTTACCCAAATTTCACCCGCGCGACTTTTTGGCTTAGTTGGATCACGAAATTCGATAATGGGTAATTTACCGTTTTTAGCCATTGTCTTTACAGCTTCATGATTTTTACCGATCAACTCCGCAAATTTCGCCAAAGGTACAGCGGTAACCGGATATTTCACATTGATTTGCTCTTTATTCATTTGTTACCCTCGTTAGATCAAACCTTTTAAAACCTTTTGTTTCGGGTTTTAGGGGTTTCCGTGTGTCAACTGGTTCGTATAAAGAACCAATTGACTGAATACTAGTTCGTTAAAGGAACCGTGTCAATGGACATATCTCAAAAAATTAAAGCTGTAAGGCAAGCTGAAGGATACAGCCAATCTCAACTATCTGATTTGGTTGATATATCTATCAGCACCCTAAAGAAAATAGAGGCAGGCTATCAAGAACCCAGCGTTTCAACTCTGTCGAAAATAACCAAACACCCCAAATTTGATAAGTACGCCTTATGGATAATCAGCGATAAAACACTCCCTGAAGCTGGTCAGATTGCACCGGCCCTCGCACACAGTGGGCAAGAGAACGAAACCTCATCCCTCTCAGAAAAGAAAACTGGTTAGACGTTTTATATCAATATTCTGATTACTGCTGGTCACAGTCAGTCAGCTACATCGGAGGGCTTACTTATGGCAATTAAGAAGCTCAATGATGGTCGATACGAAGTGGATTTACGCCCGAACGGGAAAGATGGAAAACGATTAAGACGGATATTTGATCGGAAAGTAGAAGCTGTCACATTTGAAAAATACGCGATTGCAAATGCTAAAAAATTCTCAGGTGACATAGAGCAGGCAGGAAAGGTAAGACTGAAAGAATTACTTGATAAATGGTGGTTGTACCATGGCCAAACGTTAAAAAACGGTGTTATCGAAAAAAGGCACTTACTCAAAACAGTAAAAGCCCTCGGTAATCCAACGATGAACCAATTAGATAAACACGCACTGCTTG
Organism: Providencia sp. R33; assembly: GCF_019343475.1. NCBI lineage: Bacteria > Pseudomonadati > Pseudomonadota > Gammaproteobacteria > Enterobacterales > Morganellaceae > Providencia > Providencia sp. R33. The sequence continues at coordinate 3,602,399 of NZ_CP072453.1, forward strand.
AACATCGTAGCTCTCGGCTAATTGACGGTATTAGCCCTGCAACAATTAACAGAGACCTTTATCGTTTATCGGGTATGTTCACTGCTCTTGAAAAATTAGAATTATTCAAAAGCAAAAACCCAATAAATGGCTTACCACCACTTAAAGAGAAACAACCAGAACTTACATTTTTAAATGAGCAAGAAATTGCAACATTGCTTAATGCTGTATCTGGTGACTATAAGCTCATAGCACTACTTTGCTTAAGCACTGGTGCGAGATGGAGTGAAGCAGAAACACTGCATAGTGAACAAGTCCAGAATGGGCGAGTTACGTTCTTACAGACTAAGAACGGTAAGAAAAGAGTGATTCCCATTTCTGATGAATTGATAGAACAAATCAAAACTAAGAAGTCAGGAAAATTATTTAAAGTGGATTACAACACCTTTAGAGAAAAACTAAAGGAAATAAAACCCGATTTGCCACGCGGACAAGCAACGCACGTCTTACGACATACATTTGCTAGCCATTTCGTGATGAACGGGGGAAATATTGTTGCACTAAAAGAAATATTAGGGCATGCGAGCATTAACCAGACAATGGCCTATGCTCATTTAGCACCCGATTATTTGCAGTTAGCAATAAAGCTTAATCCACTAAATGGTATGAAAATTTAATTAAATCGAGGTGGGCGACCGTCCACTTTCCGTCCACCTCGGCAAACTTTGATGAACTTTCATAGCCTTTTAAAAATTGATAAGTTGCTGTTTTTAAAAGATTGAGAATATAACTTATTGAAAAAAAAGCCCCTAACAGGGGCTATAAAAGACAGGGATGGTGTCTATGGCAAGGAAAAACTTCATTTGTTGCTACTTCACTACTTACTTCAAAATTAAGGATCTGAAATTAACTTACTTACTCAACGACAACTGCGGGTACTCTCAATCTGATTTATTGGAACTGCATCGCTTGGTATTCAGCCATTTTGTGTTGGTGAATCTGTTCAAGCTCACTTTTCTGCTCTGGCGTTAATAATTGGTACAATTCATGATGAATTCGTGCCATTTCAACGCGTTGCTCCAACTCTTGTTGCATTCTTTTTTCAAGTTGCTGACGAACCGCTTTATCATCAAAGCTATCCGCTATAATTAATTTATGTAACGTTTCACGCTCTTGCACTAACGCCGTGTTATCAACGTGGTAATGGCGCTGTGTTGCCATCAAATCACGTAGCTGTTGACGTTGCTTTTCATTTAATGTGATGCCATTAAACATAAAGGTGCTGGCACGTTCTTCACTGCTAAACATTTCATGTGATTGAAATGGCACCACAACTTGATGCGCTGTTGAGGGTGCTTCCTCAGGCTGCATCTGCAACATTAATGGCGCTGAGCTTTCATCATTCGCAACATTCTGTGAAACTTCTGCGAAAGCAATTGTTGGCCCGAACACAAATGCAGAAGCTAAAACTAACATTGCGGTTTTATGTACTGTATTATGTACTTTGCTATGTGTTGTTCTAAGCATTTGACACCTTGTCTCCGAACTGTGCTCGTGATTCAATGTGAATAAATATACACCTGTGGCTGCAAACTAGCGTCAGAGCATGTAAAAGAACGTAAAGTCATGGAATCGTACAGATTGTTATCGTATTTTGGCAGGTGGAGGACTTAAAAAATGCATAAAATCCTATTAGTTGATGACGACCGTGAACTCACGTCGCTCTTAAAAGAACTGCTGGAAATGGAAGGTTTCAATGTCGTCATCGCTTATGATGGTGAACAGGCATTGCAACAGATTGACTCATCCATTGATCTGCTTTTATTGGATGTCATGATGCCGAAGAAAAATGGTATTGAGACACTCAAAGAACTGCGCCAACTTCATCAAACCCCTGTCATTATGTTAACGGCTCGCGGTAGTGAGTTAGATAAAGTGCTGGGCTTAGAATTGGGCGCGGATGACTATCTACCAAAACCGTTTAATGACCGTGAGCTCGTGGCGCGTATTCGTGCGTTATTACGCCGCTCAAATTGGAGTGAACAAACACAGGATAGCAACAGCAATACCCCTGTATTGCAAGTTGATAAACTGCAACTCAACCCGGGTCGCCAAGAAGCCAGTTTCGATAACGAAATTTTGGATTTAACCGGCACCGAATTTACCTTGTTATATCTGTTAGCACAGCATTTAGGCCAAGTGGTTTCACGGGAACACCTTAGCCAAGAAGTGCTGGGGAAACGCCTAACACCGTTTGACCGTGCGATTGATATGCATATTTCGAATTTGCGCCGTAAATTGCCAGAACGCACCGATGGCCAACCTTGGTTTAAAACCTTACGTGGTCGTGGTTACTTAATGGTTTCTGCCACATGATCAATAGCTTAACCGCAAGGATCTTTGCGATTTTTTGGTTTACCCTCGCACTAGTGCTGATGCTAGTGCTGATGGTGCCCAAGCTCGACTCTCGGCAAATCACCGTCCTAATGGAGAGTGAACAGCGCCAAGGGGAGATGCTTGAGCAACATATTGAAGCCGAACTCGCCCAAGCTCCCATGAATGACCTACTTTGGTGGCGTCGAATTTCGAACGCCATCAAAAAATGGGCGCCGCCGGGTCAGCGGCTAATTATCGTCACCAGTGAAGGCCGTGTTATTGGTGCGATGCCCAGTGAAATGCAGGTGATCCGTAACTTTATCGGTCAATCCGATAACGCCGATCACCCCAAAAAGAAAAAATATGGCCGCGCTGAAATTCTCGGGCCATTCTCTATTCGTGATGGCGAGGATCACTACCAACTCTATTTAGTGCGTCCAGCCAGCAGCCCACAATCTGACTTTATTAACCTATTGTTTGATAGGCCATTCCTGCTGTTAATTGCCACCATGTTAATCAGTGCCCCACTGTTATTATGGCTATCTTGGAGCTTGGCTCGACCCGCGCGAAAACTCAAAATGGCAGCGGATGATGTCGCCAAAGGGAATCTTCGTCCCCACCCTGAACTGGAAGCTGGGCCTCAAGAGTTTCTGTCCGCAGGGAACAGTTTCAACCAGATGATCAGCGCGCTTGATGGCATGGTCAGCGCACAACAGCGCTTAATCTCTGATATCTCACATGAATTACGTACCCCACTCACTCGCTTGCAACTGGCAACCGCCCTACTACGCCGTCGCCATGGTGAAAGTAAAGAGCTGGAGCGTATCGAAACCGAAACACATCGTTTAGATAGCATGATCAATGACTTGTTGGTGCTCTCGCGTAGCCAACATAAAAATGAAATCCTGCGTGAAAATATCAAAGCTGATGAACTTTGGGGGGATATCTTAGATGATGCTAGCTTCGAAGCGGAGCAGATGAACAAAACGCTCGATATCACCTCTAATCCGGGCCCTTGGCCGCTGTATTGCAACCCATCAGCGGTGGGAAGTGCGTTTGAAAATATCGTCCGTAATGCGCTACGTTATTCACACACGCATATCGCTGTTGATTTTAAAGAAGAAAACAACGGTATTCTGATCACTGTGGATGATGATGGCCCGGGTGTTAGCCCTGCTGACCGTGAACATATCTTCCGCCCATTCTACCGCACAGATGAAGCGCGAGACCGTGAAACAGGTGGTACAGGGTTAGGCTTAGCAATTGTTGAAACAGCGATTACGCAGCACAAAGGCTGGGTGAAAGCCGATGACAGCCCTCTGGGCGGGTTACGGTTACAGATCTGGTTACCTGAACACGGCCGTTAATCGATTGCAGATATTCCATCCCAAAAGCCTTCTATGTTAAATAGAGGGCTTTTTTACTTCTACTTGCCGAATGGATTTATAAGCATCTAATATAGAATATTCTTATATTGAGTTCCCCTAGCATAAACCTCAAACCATCCCGCAAAATATTAATCTATTTATTTTCAATTTAAACAAAAAAACAGTTTTAAAAATCAACAAAGTAAAAATAGAAAATATATAAATCTAGCATGGATTACATTGATATATATTTTAATAAGTTACCCTTTACTATCCCGAATATATTAATCTGATATTCTATTTTACTTAATTTAATTGTGATGATTGCTTCTCGACATAGCACGGGTGGCTCACCCGATAAAATTAGCATACTTATAATAAAGCAAAATATCACCACACTTTATATTGGTTTAATTTTTAGAAACTTATTTATCTTTATTGACCTGTTCAATATTAGGCGAACTCAACTTCAAACGGATTTATCAATGAAAAAATTCAAGCTTACCAAGCTGGCAATGCTTGCGGTATTAGGCGCAATGAGCGCACACAGTGTGGCAGGGGGATTAGTTCTACCCAATGATAACTTACGCAGTGATTTAGCATGGCTTTCAGAGCGTAATGTCATTCAGATTAGCTTATCCACTTGGCCACTCTCCCAAGAAGAAATTACACGTTCTTTGAATAATGCGAATATTACCAATAGCGAACAAGAAGCAATTATTCAACGCATTAAGAAAAATTTAGACCGCAAAAAGAACAGTGTTCAACTGGAAACGCACTTTGCTTCTAGCCACAACTCGATGCCACAAGGCTTCGCCCAAAGTGAAAAAAGTGACATCCGTTACACCGTTTCGGGTAACTACAGTACTGATGATGTGGACTTAAACCTCACTGCCAACGGCGAGCGCGCACTGCGTGTTGAAAACGGTTCAGACTACAACCTGAACGGTTCATACGGCGGCGTTAAAATTTGGAACCAGTGGGTGACCTTCGGTGAAATCCCACAATGGTGGGGCCCCGGCCATGACGGCAGCTTAATCCGTACCGATGCTGCCCGCCCTGTCACTGGTTTTTTACTGCAACGTGCAGACCAAAGCCCATTTGAAACCCCATGGTTGTCTTGGATTGGTCCTTGGCAATACCAGCTGACTGCTGGGCAGATTAAGCAATACGCTGCAGTACCTGAAACCAAACTGGTTGGCTTGCGCATGACGATGAACCCAACCGACTTCTTCGAACTGGGTGGTTCTCGTGTGATTATGTGGGGCGGAGATGGGCGACCAAATAGCTGGAGCTCGTTCTGGGATGCCGTTAAAGGCGATGATAATACAGGCGATCGCTATAAAGACCCAGGCAATCAACTTGCTGGTTTAGATTTTAAACTCAAGCTCTACCCATTAATTGACCTACCAGTTAGCCTTTATGGACAGGTGGTGGGTGAAGACGTGAATAACTTCTTCCCATCTCAAAATGCATTTATGGGGGGTATTGAAGGCTACCATACATTATGGGGTCAACCATTAAACTGGTATATTGAAGGTGCGAATACCCATAGCACATGGGATAAAGATAATGTCATGTACCGCCACTTTATTTATAAAGATGGTTACTACCAACAAGGTGCATCGTTAGGTCACGGTATGGGTGGTGATGGCCGTATGCTAACCACTAAAGTGGAATATACCCTTGATGACGATAACCGTGTTAGCACACGTTTAGTGTATGCCAAAGTCAATAAGTCTAACTTTGATGGTAATAAACTGTTCCCAAGGTCTGAGACAATTAAAGGCGTCGATATGGGTTGGTGGCATAACTTTGATAACGATGTCAGTACTGATGCAAAAGTGTGGGTTTCTAAAACCGATTATGAAACACGTAATGATGTAGGTGCCGCGGTAACGGTAAACGTACCATTTAAGTGGTAATCATTTTATAGTCACAAGTCATACTGATTATTGAAACGGATTATATGCAAATTATAATCCGTTTTTTTTCGCCAATTTGTTTCTGTTTTACAACAAAACATATCTGGCTGAAAAATAAACGCAAAAATTGGGTAAATTAATATTACCAATCACGCATATTATTAATCTATTGCAACACTGTATTCGCGTAAAAATAGTTGCGTTTTATTTTTGAACAAATTATACCCACACTAATCCCAATGATATAAAAGACTTAACTTAAGCAAAATATTTAATCACGGCACAAGCGTATTAAAAGAATTATAACCTGATAATTTAAAATAACTTATTCATTTAATACTCCTATTAGGACTATTCTCTAAGACAATCGCAGTGATAGTCACTACCTAGGTTTGGTGGTATTATTAAGCGCTTTTGCTTGACCCGATTCGCCATGAGGCATACCCTTTGGGCGGCAAAAAAACAATAAGCCATGCTTATCAATTGAACGCGATAGCAAAAAATGTAACGTTTTCAATTAATAAGTATGCATTTACAATTTCAATGGTGCTCTGGGACCCGACAACCCAGTGCGGTAGCTATGGATTAATAATATTAAACCTGAAAAATAATACTGGCAGTAACTTCAATCACTTCAATAAGTACTGTATTTTTTGCGTGCAATCAATAACCTTCTATTTAACACTATTATCTATGTAAATCCTAACACACCTAAAATATACACAGTAAATTCAGATACTTAAGAATTTAAAACCAACTTATTAAATAAAAATGACTATTATTAATAAAAAGAATATTTTCTCAGCTATAATATTAATGATTATTTTAACATCTTTCATTAATCCTTATATACCAATATTACTGATCTTAGCTTCCTTTTTCATTTACTTTAAAAATGATTATTATCTAATAGGATTTATTACTATTATTAGTAGTTTTAATGGAATACTACAAATAGTAGAGAAAAACCCCATAGGAACTTCAATTGATACACTTATTAGTTTAGTTTTAATTTTAAAATTAGCTCAGATAATAATTCTGAGAAAAAAATTCCAGATAAATAGAAATATACTGGTAGCATTTACGATAATGTTTTTGACTATTATCTTATCCACAATAAAAACAGCATTTAATTACGACTTAATATACTTTGCTCTTGCTCTCAAAGATTTCATATTACCTTTAAGTTGTTTTTATTATCTCTATTTAATCACACCAACCCTATCCAAAATTGAAAAAGAGTCAATTTTAAGATTATTTGTTCTGAGTATAACCATTGTTGCTGGTATTAGTTTACTTAACTACATATTTAATATTACAGATAGCTTTGACCGTTATGTAATAGCCAGTAGGTTTGAAGGTAATGAAGAGAATGCATACACTAGAACTATTAGTGGTATTGAAATAATAAGAATGAACTCTCTTTTTGCCCTTTCTACCCAAGCAGCACCATCTGTGTACTATGTAATGGCTTTGATACTCATATATAAATATAACTGGAATACTAAAAAGAGGATTTTAAATATATTATACTCCATTATATTAGTACTAGCTATTTTCCTGAGTGTATCATTTAGCTCTATATTTACACTTTTCTTATTTTATATTTTTTATTTCTTATTCAAAAACATAAAATCACCGAAAATAATTTTATTCCCAATAATCTCAATGATACTTATATCATTACTTTCAATGGTAGAAATAGAATCATTTGGTAGTAATTATAATATTGTTGAATATGGTTATAGTAACTTTATTTTAAAATCATTATCTGGATTCGAACATATCAACATAATTGAAATACTAATTGGATTTGGTGTCATGCCTAAATTGTATCTGAATGAGTATTTATCTGTTAGCGATTATACTCTCTATTTCCGGTTAGTCTATGACAATTGGATCCTTGGTGGATTTTATCAAATGGGAATCCTTGGATTAGCTCTATTTTTCTTTATATTAATAGCCCCCATATCTTATAACTTAACTTCAGAAAATAATATAATAATAGTGGCATTATTGTTCTCTATGCTTGGTTTCTCTCATGGCCTATTCATATTAGATCGACTGTTTATTATTAAATTTTGCATTATATATTCGCTTATAGCGAATAATAACATTATATTTAAAGGTAAGGTGTGATTGTTTATGAAATCAGCAGTTATATGCATAGTTGGATACAATAGAGTTTATCCATTAATTAACTTGATTAGTTCCGTAATTGAGTTCACTAAGAATAAAGATGATATTGAAGTCATTGTTTCCTTAGACTATTCCGACATGCAGAATACAATATGTGATCTGTTATTAAGCTTTAAAAATAATATTAGAGTTATAAAGCATCCTCAAAACTTAGGACTTAAAAAACATATAATTCAGTGTGGGGATATATTACTTAATGAAAAATATAAATATCTAATATTACTGGAAGATGACCTGGAAGTTTCTCCGTATATTTTTGACTATATTCAAGAGGCATTATATGTTGTTAAAGATAAAGATAACATTGCAGGAATCTCGTTGTACTCATATAAAATAAGTGAAGGTGATTTATTACGTTTCTCACCAATTGAAGATGGATATGATAATTATTACTTATCATTCCCATCATCTTGGGGGCAAGTTTGGACGCCTGCTATGTGGAAAGATTTTAAAGATTGGTTTAATGTAAATGATTGTGATTATTTCAATGATGCGAGCATACCTAGTTATATAAACAATTGGCCTAAGAGCTCTTGGAAAAAACATTTTTTACGCTATATGGTTCATAAAAACAAACACTTTTTTTATCCCAGAACTAGTTTAACAAACAATAATGGTCTTGATGGACAAAATCATAAATCTGCAGGTAATATATGGCAAGTACCAATTTTACAGGGCTCAAAAAAGTGGAACTTTTCAACATTCGATAAGAGCAATGCTATTTATAATTCTGATTTTAATCAACATGATAGGAAGTATTATTATAGCCACCTGTACCAAAAAATATTTCTTCGCTATAATGAAAACCCGTTCAATGTAAAATCATCAATATTTATATTAATCTTTAGTATTAAACGTAAATTTAATATTTTCCTTAAAAGTTTAAATAAATGATATATTCTATAATAATACCAACTCATAATAGACCCCTAGCACTAAAAAGTTGTCTAGAAAAAATCTCACCTTTACTCAATAGCACACTAAATTTAGTCATAATATTAGATGGCAGTGGAGAAGATGTATACAAAATTTTAAATGAATATAAAAATTTAAAAAACTTACATTTAATCAAAGGTGACGGTAATTTATTTTGGGGGGGGGCAATTGCCAAAGGAATGGAGTACTCATTTAATGAACTTAATAGCGATCGAGTTATTTGGTTAAATGATGATACCGAATTTAAAATTGAAGATGTATCGTTATTCATTAGTTACGAGTATAACCATTCGGAAATTGTAGGTGCTCGTTTATATGGTGAAAATGTAGAAAGAAATATTTATAATATTAGTAGCAACAATGGGGTCGTACCAGTTTCATATTTAAATGGAAATTTCACTAGTATTCCAAAAAATATCTTTTTTAAGATTGGAAATATTAATTATCAAAAATTCCCTCACTTTGCTGACGCACCTTATTTAGAAAAAGCAAAAAAATGTGGTTTCTTGCTAAAATGTAATACAGATATTACAGTTAATATAGAATATGATGTTCTGAGGCATTTACCGTTATGGCAACAAGTCATACTTAGACCTAAAAGAAAACAGTTCATTAAATGGTCACTATTAGATATACGCTCAAAATGGTTTATACCTTATCGTTTTAATTACTCTTTAAATAAATTTGGCATGTGGGGATATCTAGTTTTTCCATTAATTTTCTTAAAAAATTGGCTGCCTGTTGCTTTCTTCTTACTAATGGTTTCAATAAACCCAAAAATACAGTTATCACTATTGAAAAATATAAAAAAAAGAAAGCAGTTAACACAAGTTGAATTTGATAGTTTAAAAAAAGAAGTTGAATCATTATGAAAATTTTAGTAACTAACGTTTTTGGCCCTTTGAACTTAGGCGATTTTGAATTATTCAGCACTCTAATAAAAAAAATATCTATAAATAATAATAAAATAAGTGCTATAGCTAGAGACCCTAAATTATGCTCAGAACATTTTCCCAATATTAATTTTTATGAACAGCTAGGGAAAGCAAGCAATCCATTATATAGAATTATTTACTTGCTTTTATGCTTCCTATATATATTCTCATTTTTTAGACCACTGTGTAAACTATTACTACCTAGTGATCAATATAATGCGTTAGCATCATTAAAAAAAATGGATTTGGTTATAGGGTGCCCTGGAGGTTTTCTTGAAGACTCTTCATTTTCATTTTATACTCATGCTATGCAGGTATATATTTGTAGTAAACTAAGCAAAAAAATGATCATGTCTCCTATGTCCATAGGACCAGTTAAAAATAAATTTAATTTATTTATATTAAAAAGTTGTCTAAAAAATATAGAGATAATATTCACTCGGGAGGAAATTAGCCACGAGTTATGTAATAGCTTGAAATTGAACAATAAATTATCTAGTGATCTTGCATTCGATGAATTTATCGAGAATAATAAAATTAACAACCACCCTAAAAATAAAAAAGTGTATTTTACTGTAATAAACTGGAATTTTCCTAACTACAATCAGAAAGAAAAAGAAGTTCTTTTTGAAAAATATATAGATTCACTTGTTGATACTGCCAAATTTATATACGAAAAATATAAATTTGAAATTAAAATTATAAATCAAGTAGATAGTGATAGTTTTGCTATAGACCAGTTTCATCAAAAACTACTAAACCTATCAGTTCCCTCTGAAATTGTTTTTCGTGACTCTAATCCTAAACAAGTTATGAATGAATTAAAGAATGCAGAATTAGTCATTGCCTCAAGATTTCACAGTGCTATTTTTTCCTTAAATGTAGGTGCTCCTGTCATCGCTATTAGCTATCTACCAAAAACAACTGGAATGTTAGACTTATATGGTGCCTCAGAGTTATACCAGAACATCGATAGCATAAATACTGAAGATTTAATAGCATTATCAGATAAATTCATTAATGATAATGAGTCTTACTTATCAATTCGAAGTGTTTTCCAAAAAAACTTAATGGCTCAAGAAAACAATTTTGATATTTATCTAAATAATGAGATTTAATATGACTATATTTATTGGGCCAACAAAGAAGCCTATAACAGGACAATCAAAATCGTTTTATTTAACGTATAATGTTTACGATAAAAAGAAATCACTTTATTGTTACCCTCCCAAGAGTGAATCCTTTTTTTTGTTAAAAAACATCATTTTTTACATATCCTATATACTCACTCTTCCCTTTCATAAAGGCAAGAAAGTAGTTTACTTAACATCCAGCCGTAGTCTAATGGGATTCTTTAGGGATGCTTTAGTTATATTATATGCTAAAATATTTGGTTTCAAAATAATAAACCATCTTCACGGCGCTGATTTTTTGTCTTTTCGTAAAAAATCAAAGTTGAAACCTTTAATTGACTATGTGTATAAAAAAATTAATAAGTCTATTGTTTTATTCCCAAAAATGCGTGAACAATATGCAATGTATCCAGCGATGGAAGTTTTCGCTATTAATAATGCTACTGATTTTCAACCACTACCAAGAGTAGTATCCATTAATAGAGAAGGTCTAACAGTCGGTTATTTATCAAATATTATGTACTCCAAAGGAATATTTGATTTAATTAGTGCTGTCAACCAATTAGTTGATAACGGGTATAATATAAAGTTAATCATCGCTGGAGAAATATTAGGTGACTCTTATCTAAACTTAGAGTCAACGAAAAGTAGTTTTTTGGAAAAAATTAAAAAACCATTTATTGAATATCACGGCTCTATTGACGGAAAACAAAAGCAGCTTTTCCTACAAGAAACAGACCTATTTTGCCTTCCAACATTTTATCCTACAGAAGCTCAGCCCATATCCATAATTGAAGCTATGCTTGCAGGTTGTGTCATACTGACCACTAAACACAACTACTTACCAGAGATGATTAATGAAAAAAATGGATATTTGATAAATAAAAATGACTCCCAGTCTCTTATTGATTCAATACAGAAAGAATATTTTTCTACTGATTATCATCGAATATCGTCATACAACATGCAACAAGGTATTTCTGAATACTCATTCAATACATATGCAACTAATATTAACAAACATTTAAGAGAACAGTAAATGAAGAAAGCACTGATCACTGGCATCACTGGCCAAGATGGCTCTTACTTAGCAGAATTCCTTTTAGAGAAGGGCTATGAAGTTCATGGGTTAATTCGCCGAGCTTCATCTTTCAATACAGAAAGAATTGACTCTGTTATTAACAATAGTGATAAAATCAAATTACACTATGGTGATTTAACAGATACATCTAATCTAATTCGCCTTGTCAAAGAAATCCAACCAGATGAGATTTATAACTTAGGTGCAATGTCCCATGTGGCTGTATCTTTTGAGTCTCCTGAATATACCGCTGATGTTGATGCTATCGGTACATTACGTTTATTAGAAGCTATTCGCATTAACGGCCTAGAAAAGAAAACTCGCTTTTATCAAGCATCAACATCAGAACTTTACGGTGAAGTTCAAGAAATCCCACAGAAAGAAACCACACCTTTCCACCCTCGCTCACCGTATGCCGTAGCGAAAATGTACGCTTATTGGATTACTGTGAACTACCGTGAGTCATACGGCATGTATGCTTGTAATGGTACCTTATTTAATCATGAGTCCCCGCGTCGTGGTGAAACGTTCGTTACACGTAAAATCACGCGTACTATTGCCAATATTTCACAAGGCTTAGAGCAGTGCCTATATTTAGGTAACATGGATGCTTTACGTGATTGGGGACATGCAAAAGATTACGTTCGTATGCAATGGATGATGTTACAGCAAGATCACGCTGATGATTTCGTTATTGCTACAGGCAAACAAATTTCTGTACGTGAATTTGTACGCATGTCTGCTAAAGAGGCAGGAATTGAGCTCTCATTTAGCGGGGCTGGTGTAGAGGAAATTGCAACCGTTACTAGCGTAAATAATACACTAGCACCAAATGTAAATGTCGGTGATATCATAGTTCGCGTTAGTCCAAAATTCTTCCGCCCAGCAGAAGTTGAAACCCTTCTAGGCGATCCTTCTAAAGCAAAAGAAAAATTAGGTTGGGTACCGGAAATCACTGTGGAAGAAATGTGCTCAGAAATGGTTGCATCTGATATAGAAAAAGCAAAACAACATGCTTTACTTAAAGCAAATGGGTTTGATGTTGCTATTTCTTTAGAGAATTAAGGATCACTCCGTGAAAAAAAGAGTTTTTGTTGCTGGCCATAATGGCATGGTTGGCTCAGCAATAATTAGACAATTACAAAATCGTAACGACATTGAATTAATAACAAAATCACGCCACGAGTTGGATCTCACTAGCCAAATGGCTGTTGATAGTTTCTTCGAACAAAGCAAAATTGACGAGGTCTATTTAGCAGCTGCCAAAGTTGGTGGTATCCACGCAAATAATACCTATCCAGCAGATTTCATTTATGAAAACTTAATAATGGAATGCAATATTATCCATTCTGCTCATAAACATAATGTTCAACATTTACTATTCTTAGGTTCATCTTGTATTTATCCAAAGTTAGCAGCACAACCGATGTCTGAAGATGCACTGTTAACGGGTATTCTTGAATCAACTAATGAGCCTTATGCTGTTGCTAAAATTGCAGGTATTAAACTTTGTGAATCGTATAATCGACAATATGGTCGTGACTACCGCAGTGTAATGCCAACTAATTTATATGGTGAAAACGATAATTTTCACCCAGAGAACTCACACGTTATTCCTGCGTTAATGCGCCGCTTCCATGAAGCTAAGCTGAATAATGACGAAGAGGTCGTTGTTTGGGGTACAGGAACACCTATGCGAGAGTTTCTTTATGTCGATGATATGGCAGCAGCCTCTGTCCATGTTATGGAATTAAACAAAGAAACATATCAAGCAAACACCCAACCAATGTTATCCCATATTAATGTAGGCACAGGTATCGACTGCACAATTCGTGAGATGGCTGAAACTATGGCTAATGTTGTCGGTTTCACAGGGGATGTAATTTTTGATAGCAGCAAACCAGATGGTACTCCACGTAAATTGATGGATGTTTCCCGTTTAAATAGCATGGGATGGTCTTATTCCGTCAATCTTGAAGAAGGACTTACCCAAACTTATCAATGGTTTCTCCAAAACCAGCAAAACTTTCGTAAGTAACGGATATTAATAAAATGCCGCAGCGATTAGCTTTAGATACTTTTAAGACTATCGTTGCATCTACCCCTTTAGTTTCTATTGACCTGGTTATTTGTAATTCAAAAAATCAAGCATTGTTAGGGCTACGAAATAATCGTCCCGCCCAAGGTTATTGGTTTGTACCAGGTGGGCGTATTTGCAAAGATGAAACATTTGACATCGCATTTCGGCGGTTAACGATTGATGAGCTTGGTATCAGTTATAATATCAATGATGCAAAGTTTATTGGTCATTACCAGCATCTCTATCAAGATAATTTTTCAGAGGATAATTTTTCTACTCATTATGTCGTCTTGGGATATTTAATTAAAGAAGACCTTGATCTCAATAAATTACCTTTGGAACAACATAGAAACTATCAATGGTGGGATATCAACGAACTTCTGGATTCATCTAAAGTACACGATAATACAAAAGCCTATTTTATTAATAACCATTTAAATTTACGGTAAATTATTATGTTATTGCCTGTTATTATGGCAGGAGGCTCAGGTAGTCGTTTATGGCCTCTTTCTCGTAGCCTATATCCAAAACAGTTTATTAGCCTAACTAGCAAAAAAACAATGTTGCAAGAAACTGCAGCGCGGTTAAAAACGCTGCAACATCAGCCCCCTGTATTTATCTGCAACGAAGAGCATCGTTTTATTGTTGCAGAGCAATTACGGCAAGAAGATGTCAAGCACAGTGGCATCATTTTAGAGCCCATTGGTCGAAATACAGCACCTGCTATAGCATTAGCGGCTATTAGGGCAATACAGAATGGAAATGACCCTTTATTATTAGTTTTAGCCGCAGATCATGTCATACAAAACCAAGCAGGATTTACTCATTCTATTGAAAACGCAATTGAGGCTGCTGAAGAAGGTGCTTTAATTACTTTTGGTATCATTCCAACAACACCTGAAACTGGGTACGGCTATATTAAAAAAGGCTCCCCTGTTAATATTGCAACTTATCAAGTCGAACGCTTCGTTGAAAAACCAGATTTAACTACCGCTGAAAGTTACCTTTCAAGCGGTGAATACCTCTGGAATAGCGGTATGTTTCTCTTCAAGGCATCCTGTTATCTCAATGAATTAAAAAAACACTGCCCCGATATTTTAAAAATATGCGAACAAGCAATTCTTAATTCACAAAATGATTTGGACTTTATTCGTATACAACCAGACATTTTTAGTGCGTGCCCTGATGACTCAATAGATTACGCTGTGATGGAAAAGGCAAACAACGTTCAAGTCGTTCCGATGGATGCAGGCTGGAGTGATGTTGGTTCTTTCAGTTCACTTTGGGAGGTTTCCCCCAAAGATACACAATCTAATGTCATTGTTGGTGACGTATTAACAGAAAATACAACAAACAGTTATATCTACTCCCAAAATAAACTCGTATCCACTGTTGGTATTGATAATTTGGTGATAGTAGAAACTAAAGATGCAGTGCTAGTCGCCAATAAAAACAACGTTCAAGATGTAAAAAGTATTGTTGCTCAATTAAAGAATGCAGGCCGTTCTGAATGCGAACAACATCGCGAAGCATACCGCCCATGGGGGACCCATGATGATATCGCTGAAGGCCAACGTTTCCATGTTAAACATCTTAAAGTAAAACCTGGAGAAAAAACCGCCTTACAAATGCACTATCACCGAGCTGAACATTGGGTTGTGGTACAAGGGACTGCAAAAGTAACCAATGGCGATAAAACGTTCATAATTAGCGAAAATGAATCCACTTATATTCCTATTGGATCTCCTCATAGAATAGAAAATCCTGGTAAAGTTGACCTACATTTAATTGAGGTTCGCTCAGGTAATTATTTACAAGAAGACGATATCATTAGGCTAGAAGAGTATGGTAAAAACCATAACTAGCTATTACTGAATGGTTTTCTACTCTTTTATAAATAACATACTTAAGTTAAACAATATGCTTAAAGATGACCTTGACTTTACTGTTATAACTGTTTGCTATAATTCTGCGAGTACAATACAAGAAACAATATCATCTGTATTAAACCAGAAAAGAGTAACACTTGAATATATTATTATAGATGGTGCATCTACGGATGGAACCATTGATATATTGAATAATAATAATGATAGCAGGCTGAAATACAGCTCAGAGCCTGATAAAGGTTTATATGATGCTATGAATAAAGGTATAGCTAAAGCAAAAGGAAAAATTGTAGCTATATTAAATTCTGATGATCTGTATATAAACGATTATGTATTATCTGATGTGCTTGCTGAATTTAATCAAAACAATGCTGACCTTGTTTCTGGCAATTTATACTATTTCAATAATGACCCAAGTCTGGTCATTAGAAAATATCCTTGTGAAGATATGAACTCAAAAGCTAAGTGGAAAAAAGGAAAACAACCGCCACATCCATCCACATTTGTAAAACTCTCGGTATATAAAGAAATAGGCTATTATCATAGTGAATTTAAAATTTCTTCCGATTATGAATTTCTTCTACGAGCTATCTTTATAAATAACTACAAACACTCTATTCTAAATAAATATTTAGTTGCTATGCGCATGGGTGGAGAAAGCACTTCTGGCTTTAAAAGCAGATATATAGGAAGTAAGGAGGTTTATTTATCATGGAAGAAAAACAATATAGCTCCACCTTTATTTTTAATTCCTTTAAAAATAGTCAATAAATTGCTTATTAAATAATACCTAATCTCATCGCCACTTATATCATGGTGAAAGTATCTCTCTATAAAAGTAAATTTTGATAATTATGAATACCACTAAAAACATCATCCTTGATTCAGGCATACAGTTTGGTACTAGCGGAGCCCGTGGATTAGTCTCTCAATTTACTGAAGAATCATGTGCTGCATTTACCCATGCATTTATTAATAGCATCAAAAGCAAATTTAGTTTTGACCAAATAGCCATCGCTATAGATAATCGCCCAAGTAGTGAATTTATTGCGATTGCTTGTATAGAGGCAATAAAGCAACAAGGAATAGAACCCCTATATTACAGTGTAATTCCAACACCTGCCCTTGCATATACTGCAATGAAAAATAATATTCCTTGCATCATGGTGACTGGTAGTCATATCCCTTTTGATAGAAATGGACTAAAATTTTACCGCCCTGATGGTGAAATCACTAAAGTTGATGAAGTTGCTATTTTAAATAATAACTCTCAATTTGAAATTTCCAATATTACCTCTCAGCACTTACCAATAGATACCTTAGCTACTGAAGAGTATCTCAATCGTTATTTATCTATATTTGATGAAAATCTATTAACTGGTAAACGTATTGGTATTTATGAACATTCTAGTGCAGGCCGTGATATATACCCGATTCTATTTAAAAAACTCGGTGCTGAAGTTATTTCTCTAGAACGTAGTGACCAATTTGTTCCCATTGATACAGAAGCCGTGTCTGAAGAAGACAAAATAAAAGCAAGAAATTGGTCAAAATTGCACAACCTTGATGCTATTTTTTCTACTGATGGGGATGGAGATCGCCCACTTGTTGCTGATGAAAATGGTGAATGGTTACGAGGGGATATATTAGGTTTATTATGCGCATTAGAGATGAAAATAGAAGTATTAGCAGTTCCTGTGAGCTGCAATACAATCATTTCATCTCATAAAGGTTTTAAGTGTGTAAAACAAACTAAAATTGGCTCCCCATATGTTATTGAAGCATTTGTAGACTTAGCTAAAAACTATAAGAAAATTGCAGGGTTTGAAGCTAACGGCGGTTTCCTTTTAGGATCTAACATTGAAATAAATGGCAAACAATTGTCAGCACTACCAACTCGAGATGCCATTTTACCCTTCTTAATGTTGTTATCAGCCGCAAAAGAAAAAGGTATAGCTCAATTAGTTGATTCATTGCCGAAACGCATAACCTTTAGTGATAGAATACAAAACTTCGCAACAGAAAAAAGTAAAGCTATCATTGAGAAAGCGAAAGAAAATCCAACGTGTTTATTGCAACATTTAGGTTTTGGCGATGATACTTTATTAGATCTAAATACAATTGATGGGCTAAGAATAACACTGTCAAATGGCAATATTATTCATCTAAGACCGTCAGGTAACGCCCCTGAATTAAGGTGTTATGCTGAAGCTAGTGATCATCAGACGGCACAATTTATTGTCCAACAGTCGTTAAAAAACATTCAAACTTTCTCTGAAATTTAATCTATTGGTTCACTTATGAAAATAGCAATCGCAGGGACTGGCTACGTCGGTCTATCTAACGCCATGTTACTGTCACAACACCACGAAGTGGTTGCTGTGGATATCATTCCTGAAAAAGTAGCGATGTTAAACAACCACCAATCGCCAATTGTCGACACGGAGATTGAACAGTTTTTAACAGAAAAAACACTGAATTTCCGTGCCACGGAAGATAAAGTAGAAGCTTATACAGACGCACAGTATGTCATTGTTGCGACACCGACAGACTACGACCCAAAAACCAACTATTTCAATACCAAATCGGTGGAATCCGTTATTCACGATGTGAATGAAATCAACCCAACTGCGACGATTATCGTCAAATCGACTATTCCTGTCGGTTTTACCGCACGTTTACGGGAAGAATTTGGCTACACCAACGTGATTTTCTCTCCAGAATTTCTACGTGAAGGCCGCGCATTATGGGATAACCTGCACCCATCCCGCATTGTGGTCGGTGAACGCTCTGAGCGTGCACAAATTTTTGCCGATTTGCTGCTTGAAGGTGCCATCAAAAAAGATGTTCCCGTGTTATTTACTGATGGCACTGAAGCCGAAGCCATTAAACTGTTTGCGAACACTTACTTAGCGATGCGCGTAGCCTACTTTAACGAGTTAGATACCTACGCAGAAAGCCGCGGTTTAAATGCACGCCAAATTATTGAAGGTGTTTCGTTAGACCCACGTATTGGTAGCCATTATAACAACCCATCATTCGGTTACGGCGGTTATTGTTTACCGAAAGACACCAAGCAATTACTGGCAAACTACGATGACGTACCGAATAACCTGATTAACGCAATTGTTGAATCTAATCGTACTCGTAAAGACTTCATCTCTGACGCAATTATTGCCAAAGCACCACGTAAAGTGGGTGTCTATCGCTTAGTGATGAAAGCAGGCTCCGATAACTTCCGCGCCTCTGCGGTGCAGGGTATTATGAAACGCATCAAGGCCAAAGGTATTGAAGTGGTGGTGTATGAGCCAGTGATGAAGGAAAGTGAATTTTTCCATTCCAAAGTGGTCAATGACTTAGCGGAATTTAAAGCTCAATGCGACATCATTTTGGCCAACCGCATGGTGCCTGAAATTGAAGATGTGGCAGACAAAGTGTATACACGCGATTTATTTGGTAATGATTAAGTCAGCTATTCCATAGCCATATCATAATATTAAATTTTATATATTTATAATAAGTATGGCATAAATGGCACATATGTTAGATATAACATGGTTCACATATGCATGAAAACTTTAATTAGCGGATCTACCGGATTTATTGGAAAAGCAGTTCTTAAAGAATTAAAAAGTAACTATCGAATAATTACTCGAAATCATACATCTGAATTAAATGACTGTTTTACCATTCAATCTTTTAATCAAAATACAGATTGGAATGGTGCATTTGATGATATAGATAGTATTATTCATCTTGCAGCTATTGCGCATCGTACGAAAGTAAAAACACCAAATGATGATGAACAAAAGGAATTATGGAGTGTAAATGTCGAAGGAACGTTGCATTTCGCAAATGAGGCAGCTAAAGCGGGTGTCAAACGCTTTGTGTTTATAAGCTCCATTGGTGTAAATGGTAATATCACACATGAAAAGCCATTCTCCCCACAAGACACACCAGCACCACATAATGAATACGCTAGATCTAAATTAGTTGCGGAGCAGGGCCTCTCTGAGATCTGTGCCAAAACAGGTATGGAACTCGTGATCATACGCCCTGTTTTAGTCTATGGTGAAAATGCACCTGGTAATTTTGCTCTTCTTTTAAAGTTGATACAAAAAATACCTATGTTACCTTTTGGGCTAACGAATAACTCACGAAGTTATATATCTGTAAAGAACTTAGCGCATTTTATTGCAATATGCACTCAACACCCCAATGTTGCCGGTAAAATCTTTTTAGTTTCAGATGGAAGAAACCTTTCCACAAAAGAACTCACTAGCGTTATAGGTACAAGCCTAGGAAAGAATATCATTCAACTACCCGTTCCTAAGCTCCTAATGAAGACCCTATTAAGTGCCATTGGCAAGCAAGGTCTTTTTACCCAGCTTTATCAAAATTTAGAGGTCGACTCCTCAAATATGTTCAATGAACTCGGCTGGACTCCACCTTATACCATAGAGCAAACAATGAGTTACTTAGGAAACAACAAGAAATGATACGTATAATTGATTTCTTTTCAGCCTTAATTGGGTTAATCGTTTTATCTCCTGTACTACTTATTACCTCTATTATTGGTTATTTTGAAACAGGTTCACCTATTTTTATTCAAACTCGTGTTGGCAAAAATAAAAAACCCTTCAAGTTAGTTAAATTTAGAACAATGAAAGTTGGTACTTCATCTGTCGCCAGTCATTTAGTTGATACTAACTCTATAACTAAATATGGGACTATTTTACGTAAAACCAAAATAGATGAACTTCCACAATTAATTAATGTATTAAAAGGTGAGATGAGTTTAGTCGGCCCTCGGCCTAATTTATTTAACCAAGAAGAATTAATACAACAACGTTCAGCACTAAATATCTATGATGTTCGCCCAGGTATAACTGGATTAGCACAAATTAAAAATATTGATATGTCTACTCCGCAGCTATTAGCGGCTACAGATAAAGAAATGATAGATAACCTGAACCTTAAAAATTATTTTAAATATATCATGATGACAGTCACCGGCAGTGGTTCCGGCGATGCTGCTGCCAAGTGAAAACAAAAAGAAGTAATCATTATGGATAAACTTAATCGCATCTGGTCTCTACCCCGAGTTTATAAAAGGCTCATTGGCTTGGGTATCGACACGCTACTTATTATTGTTTCATTCTTTCTCGCCCTGTGGGTAAGGCTGGGTGAGGTTGTTATTCACCTGTCTTATCATACTTGGCTAACCTTGCTGGGTACGATTATCGTGACCCTGCTAGCCTTTGTAAAATTAGGGTTATACCGTGCAGTCTTACGCTATCTCACTTTCCATGCATTAACTGTGGCCATGGTAGGCGCATTAATTTCTACATTTTCCATCACAACATTTTCGTATTACTTAGAAGCGAACATTCCGCGTACCATTCCATTTATCTATATGACCTTCCTCATTTTATTATGTGGCGGGGCAAGAATGTTAGTACGTTCGATGATTGTGCAAGCAAGCCGTAAGGGTTGTGAACCCGTACTAATTTATGGCGCGGGTAGCACGGGTCGCCAGCTAGCAATTGCTTTACGAAATGCGGTTTCTTACCAAGTCAAGGGCTTTATTGATAACGACCCATCACTACACCATACCGTTATTCAAGGTATTACCGTGCACTCTTCAGATAAAATCGAAGAACTTGTGAATAAACTTGATATTGAGAAAATTTTACTCGCGATGCCTCGAACATCTCGATCAGAACGTAAAGCAATTATTAACGGTTTATTGCACCTCTCTGTTGAAGTCTTGACGGTTCCTGATTTTAACGACATCGTTGAAGGCCACGCCACAGTTGATGACTTAAAAGATGTTGCTATTGAAGATCTTTTAGGTCGTGACCCTGTTGCCCCTAACCCAGATTTAATCGGTGCCAATATCAAAAATAAAGTTGTTATGGTAACAGGCGCTGGGGGTTCTATCGGTTCAGAACTGTGTCGGCAGATTATTCGCCAAAAACCGACTACAATCGTGTTATTTGAAATTTCAGAATTCAATTTGTATGAGATTGATAAAGAGCTGAATAACATTGTTAACGCCGAAAAATTAAAAGTTAGAATTGTTCCATTGTTAGGTAGCGTTCAAGAATTTGAGCGTTTAAAAAATGCCTTAGAAACCTTCCATGTCCAAACGGTTTACCATGCCGCCGCCTACAAGCACGTTCCTTTAGTGGAATATAATGTTGTTGAAGGTGTCCGTAATAATATTTTTGGTACTTACAATGCAGCACAAGCGGCAATTGAAGCAAATGTTGAATCTTTTGTGCTGATTTCCACAGATAAAGCCGTTCGCCCAACCAATATAATGGGGACATCAAAGCGAATGGCGGAATTAGGGCTACAAGCGCTGTCTGAAAAAGAAAGCGCTAAAGAAAACGGAACCCGCTTTTGTATGGTTCGTTTTGGTAATGTGTTAGGCTCTTCAGGTTCGGTGATCCCGCTGTTTAAACAACAAATTGCAATTGGTAAAGCCATTACCGTCACACACCCAGATATTATCCGTTACTTTATGACTATCCCTGAGGCCGCTCAGCTTGTATTACAAGCCGGAGCAATGGGCCAAGGTGGTGATGTCTTTGTCTTAGATATGGGCGAACCTGTTAAAATTGTTGATTTAGCGAAAAACCTAATTCAACTTTCTGGCCTTGAGTTAAAAAGCCAGAAAAATCCGAATGGTGATATTGAGATCAAATTTACAGGTCTTCGTCCTGGTGAAAAGCTGTATGAAGAGCTCTTAATCGGTGATAATGTCCATTCAACAGAACATCAGCGTATTATGGCTGCCAATGAAGTCTTTATCCCTTTAGAGGATTTCATTAAAGTATTAGATAAATTAAATCTTGCATGTCAAAATTACGACCTTGAAGCGATACGCCAGATTTTACTTGAAACGCCAACTGAATTTAACCCAACGGATGGCATTGGTGATTTAGTGTGGAATGCCAAACACTAATCATAATAATATTCTTCATTTTAAAAATAATTATTTAACTTTTAACAGGATACTCAAGTGATTAGCAAGCGCCTTCCACTGACTCTATTAGCAGTGAGTATTTTACTTACAGGCTGTACCGTTACCCCTGGTGCCTATATGTCAACCTCTGGCAAAAATGTGGTTGATACGGGTGACCGTGATATTACAAAGCTGGTTGATATTTACCCAATTTCACCAAAGTTACTCGATGACATGTACACAGCCCCAACCATTGCCAAGCCTAACTCGCAGTTAGAAAAACAACTGACTAACTATGAATATCGTGTAGGTGCCGGTGATGTATTAACCATCACTGTTTGGGACCACCCTGAATTGACTATCCCTGCGGGCTCTTACCGTAGTGCGCAAGACTCAGGTAACTGGGTACACTCTGATGGCACCATCTACTACCCGTATATCGGTAAAGTCAAAGTCATCGGTAAAACCGTTACGGAAATCCGTACGCTTATCAGCAACCGCTTAGCGACTTATATTGAATCCCCACAAGTGGATGTCAGTATTGCCGCATTCCGCTCACAGAAAATGTATGTGTCAGGTGAAGTAGCAAAACCGGGTACACTGCCAATTACTAACGTGCCGTTGACGATTTTAGAAGCCTTTAACAATGCAGGTGGCTTAACCGAAAAAGCGGATTGGGATAATGTGGTACTGACACGTAATGGCAAAGAAATTAAAGTCTCATTACAGGATTTAGTCCAATATGGGGATTTAACCCAAAACTACCTCATGCTGCCGGGTGATGTGCTGTATGTGCCACGTAATGACTCACAAAAAGTATTTGTGATGGGTGAAGTTGGCCAGCCAACCACACTGACGATTGACCGTGCGGGGATGAGCATCACTGAAGCACTGAGCAAAGCCAGTGGCCTAAACCAAAACACTGCCAATGCAACGGGTGTATTTGTTATTCGCCCAATCAAAAACCAGCCAGCCGCAGATAAAGAACTTGAAGCGTTACTGCCGAAAAAAATGGCAGCGGTCTATCAGTTAGATTTATCGGATGCGACATCACTCGTGATGGGCACCGAATTTAAACTGCAGCCGTATGACTTAGTCTATGTTACCGCAGCCCCTGTAGTACGTTGGAACCGTCTAATTACCCAGTTATTGCCAACTATTGCGTCTTATAATCAGTTAACAGAAGGCACCAAACGTATTCACGATTGGTAATCGACATGTTTAATCATATCCTAGTTGTCTGCATGGGTAATATTTGCCGCTCCCCGACAGGGGAGCGTTTATTGCAACAGTATTTCCCCAGCAAAAAAGTCGACTCAGCAGGAATTATTGCCAAAAACGATCTCCCTGCCTATGACAGTGCCATCCGAATTGCAGAGCAGCACCAACTTTCCTTGGAAAACCATCTGTCACGTCGGTTAACTAGCGAAATATGCCATAAAGCAGACTTAATCCTAGTGATGGAAAGCGGTCATATTGCTAAAATCCACCAACAGTTTCCGCAGACACGTGGCAAGGTGATGTTATTTGGGCAATGGATTAATAAAACCGAAATCCCTGACCCCCATAAACGCAGTGATGAAATGTTTGAACATGTTTATCAGTTAATGGAAAAAGCCGCCATCGCTTGGCAAGGAAAAATTTAATTTTATTTATTGGATGACTTAACATTTAATCTATTATGAACACAACAAAAAATAGCTCCCCAGCCTCAGATGAAATCGATCTGCTCGCCCTGTTTAAAGTTTTGAAATCCAACACGATTAAAATTGGGTTTTTCACGGTTATCTTTGCAGCAATCGCAGTGGCGTATAGCCTGCTTGCTACCCCGATTTACCAAGCCAATGCGACCTTGCAGTACGATAAGTTAGGGCAAGTTTCATTACTCGACCAAATGAGTGATGTGATGCCATTTGGTAACAGTAATAACCAAGTAGACTCTGAAATCGAAGTCATTAAGTCCCGCATGGTATTAGGTAAAACTGTCGCGGATTTAAACCTTGATGCTCTTGTTGCACCGACAGGTTTTGCCAGTAAATTACTTGGCGAAACAGCACCTTTAAACATTACGGTCTATCAGTTGCCAGATCATTTGGTCGGTGAGCCCGCAACCCTGACATTTACCAGTGAAAAAACCTACTCACTGAATATTGACGGTCAAATTTTTGACGGTAACGTTGGCCAAGTCCTTAAGCAGGGCGAAATTAATTTACTGGTTGCCAGTTCATCAGTAAAAGCGGGTGATGAATTTGCTCTGGTAAAAAATGCCCGTTACTCTTCCATTGAAGATTTGCGTAATACCTTAACTATTGCAGAAGTGGGCAAAGGAACAGGTATTATCAGTTTAGCCATCAAAGGCGCAGATAAAGCGGAAAACGTTAAAATACTTAACAGTATTATCCAAAACTACGTTGACCAAAATACCGAGCGTAAAAAAGAAGTCACCAACAATACGTTAGTCTTCTTAAATGACTACTTGCCGACTATTAAAGCAAAGCTGGATAACTATGAAAACCAGCTTAATGCGTTCCGTAAAAAGAATGAATCTATCGACCTTTCTTTAGAAGCTAAAGCCGCGTTAGATACTGCATTGCAAGTGGAAGAAAAACTCAATGAATTAACCTTTAAAGAAGTAGAAATTCAGCAGTTATATACCCGTAACCATCCTGCGTATCAGTCCCTATTAGATAAACGCCAACAGTTGTTACGCGAAAAAGAAAAAATCAGTAAAAATATTCAAAAGCTGCCCAATACCCAACAAGAAATCGTGCGTTTAACTCGTGACGTTGAAGCAGAGCAAGCGATTTACACCCAGTTAGTCGCTAAGCAGCAAGAACTCAGCGTGCTCAATTCCGGTATTACCGCAGATGTGCGTATTATTGACTCCGCTGAGTCCCAACCGAATGCGGTTGCACCGAAAAAATTCCTGATTGTTGTACTTGCCACAATCCTCGGCTTTATTGTCGGCTGTGCCTATGTGATTGCCCGCGAGTTCTTTAATAACAAAATTAAAAGCACCGAAGATATCGATGCACTGGGTGTTAACGTGTATGCCACAATCCCATTCTCTGCTCACGAGAAAAAACTGATTGAGGCAGGAAATAAAAACCCATTAGCCCTTGAAAACCCAGCGGATACTGCAGTTGAAGCTATTCGCTCACTGCGTACCAGCGTTTATTTCTCAGTCATGAACCAAGGGAATAACTTGGTGATGGTGACCAGTGCGTCACCGGGGGTAGGGAAGAGCTTTGTGACCTCCAATATGGCGGTGGTACTGGCTAATGCAGGCAAAAAAGTGCTGTTAATCGATACCGACTTACGTAAAGGCCGCTTGCATAAAGCCTTTGGCTTAAACAACAAAGCCGGTCTCTCTGAGTATTTATCACAACAGAGTTTAGAATCCCCAACGGTTCATACCAATGTGATTGAAAATCTGGATGTAATTTGCCGCGGTAAAAACGTTACTCACTCTTCTGAATTACTGATGGGTGAACGCTTTAAGCAATTGCTAGATAAAGTGAAAAATCAATACGATATCGTGGTAATTGATACCGCACCAATCTTAGCCATCACTGACTCGGCCATTATTGGTAAATACGTCGGTACATCATTGTTAATCGCCTTTTATGGCGTTAATACCGTGAAAGACGTGGATTTATCACTTAAACGCTTTAAGCAAAATGATATCGAGATTACCGGTGTGATACTCAATGGTATCGATGCTAGATCTGATGATTATAACTACCACTATGAATATTAGAATTTAATATCATAAAAAACCGACGTACTGTGCGTTGGTTTTTTTATTGGGTGAATCTATTGAATACTAGAATTTTAAAAAATGCAGCATGGATGGTCTCCGAAAAATTCATTGCTATTATTGGGTTGTTTTTTGTAACTTCCTATGTTGCAAAATATGTTGGCCCTTCAGTCTTTGGTATAATAGCTCTAGCAACGGCAACATTTCAGATTATACAAATAATAGCTCAATTAGGTAACGATAATATAATATTCAAACGAGTATCTAAGAAAAAAGAATCTGGATTAAAATTAATCAAGTCAACTTTTTTAATAAGGACTATAATTTATTTTTCATTATCCATCCCTACGTTATATTATTTTTACTCATATAAAAATAATATAACGTTTATATTTTCCATCGCTATTTGTATTGCCTGCTACTTTTCATCCATTGACATTTATTCAATTTATAACAATGCAATATTAAAATCAAAAATAAATACCATCGCAAATATAATTGGCTTAAGTATAGGCCTTGTCCTCCAATACACAATCGCATATAACAAACTTGACCCTATTTACTTAACAATCCCAATCATAGTTGTTACTTTCATACCTTTATCTATCCGCTTTTACTTATTTCCAAAAATAAGTAAAATTACAAGGAAAAATAAATCACGATATAACAAATACATCTTATTATCCGGAATTAGCATTGTTTTCTCAACATTATCTATTGCAATTTATACTCGAATAAACCAATTTATGATTTCATATTTAGAAGGAGATTATAATCTAGGTATTTATTCTGTTGCTGTAACGTTATCCACAGCATGGGTCTTCATACTTACTGCAATAATAAATTCAACGCTTCCATCCATATTTGGAGAGAAAAAAGAGTCTAAAGCAGCGAAAGTTGCCGCTAACTTAAATGTTATAGTTATAATTATATCAATCACTGTACTCGCTTTTATTTATTTTTTCGGTAGTTATTTTATTAATTTATTATTTGGTCCTTCATATGCAATGGCTAGTGAACTCTTAGTAATCTTATGTTGTTCAACTATATTTGCAAATTTAGGGACTGTGTCAGCACGGTTTATTGTTCGCCATTCAGGATATTCTTTTTTATCTAAAAAAATGTTTATTATGGTTTTACTTAGTATCCCTATCTCATATACCATGATCAGAATTTTTGGACTCAAAGGCGCAGCCTACAGTGTCTTAGTAATTGAAATACTATCATTGACTATAATGAATTACTTTTTCAAAAAAGGTCTTATATTTAATTTACACAAAGAAACTTTAAAGCTCCCTAAAAGATTCCTTGAACTCACCTCTTACATTCGCCATAAATAATGAAACCTACTTATACTATAAATACTATACTTAATAAAACAGAGGTTCTAGTCACCGGCGGTCTTGGCTACATTGGTAGCCATACCTGTGTGCAAATGATCCAGCAAGGAATGCAGCCGATTATTTTAGATAACCTGCATAATGCTAACCTTGAAGTGCTTAACCGTATTGAAACGATTACGGGGATAAAGCCTGTATTTTACCAAGGTGATGTGCGTGATAGCCAAATTTTAGACACCATTCTTGCTCATCACCAAATTCATTCAGTGATCCACTTTGCAGGTCTTAAAGCCGTGGGTGAGTCGGTTGAAAAACCGATTGAATACTATGATGTTAACGTCAATGGCACATTAGTGTTAGTGGAAAGCATGAAAAAAGCAGGTGTAAAAAGCCTGATTTTTAGCTCTTCTGCAACGGTATACGGTGAACCTGAGCATATTCCATTAACGGAAGACGCTTCTGTGGGTAATACCAATAGCCCATACGGTACCAGCAAGTATATGGTTGAGCGTATTCTGACTGATTTGAATATTGCTGATAATACGTGGTCCATTTCATTACTGCGCTATTTTAATCCGGTTGGTGCTCATAATTCAGGCCTAATGGGGGAAGACCCGAACGGTATTCCAAACAACCTCACTCCATTTATTGCCCAAGTCGCAGTAGGTCGCCGTAAAGAGCTCGCTATATTTGGTGGAGATTACCCAACTAAAGATGGTACAGGTGTACGTGATTATATCCATGTGATGGATTTAGCAGATGGCCATATTGCTGCTTTAAATAAAGTTAGCCAACAAGCAGGCCTGCATATCTATAACTTAGGGACAGGCACAGGAACAAGTGTATTGGAAGTTGTCGCTGCTTTTGAAAAAGCAGTTGGTAAACCCATCCCTTATACTATTTCTGAGCGCCGCGCTGGTGATATCGCGGAATATTGGTCAACGCCAGCGAAAGCACAACGTGATTTAGGTTGGACCGCACAATATTCCATTCAAGATATGGCTGATGACGTTTGGCGTTGGCAGTCCATGAACCCGAACGGTTATAAAAGCTAATCCTGATTCGCTATATTGTAAACGCGCCTCCTATGGCGCGTTTTTTGTTTTTGGCTCGCAAATAAAAGTTCCGCATGAAAATAATGCGATTTGCGCGTACACTCTTCCCATCATTTTTATCATCATAAAATCAATCAAACGCTATGCCACACATTGTTTTATTCGAACCAGAAATACCACCAAACACCGGTAATATTATTCGCCTTTGTGCCAATACGGGCTTTAGTTTGCACCTTATCCACCCGCTTGGGTTTACGTGGGATGATAAACGCTTACGCCGTGCTGGGTTGGATTACAGCGAGTTTGCCGATATTAAACATCACCATGATTATTATGCTTTTTTAAAAAGTGAAGGGCTGAACCCAGATAATAATCAGTCTGAAAGTGGTGCAAGAGTCTTTGCTTTAACGACCAAAGGTAAGCCAAGCCACAGTAATGTCAGCTACCAAGAAAATGACTATTTGATGTTTGGCCCTGAAACGCGCGGGTTGCCACCTTATGTGCTCGATAATATGCCAATGGAGCAAAAAATTCGCATTCCAATGTTGGCCGATAGCCGCAGTATGAATTTATCGAACTCAGTTGCTGTTGTCGTGTTTGAGGCATGGAGGCAATTGGGGTATCCGGGGGCTCTACTAAAAGACTAGAATTACTCGATATACCTCAAGCGGTATGAGTGAGGCTTCACTCCGACACCCAAGCTACATATCGCTCGAATTATTGAGAGGATAGCTCTGAGCATAAGAGAGATATATTAATGAAAGAGACCGTTACTAAACAAACTGAGCAACCCACTAATACCCCACTGGATAGCATCGATGAAACCACTTATTTATTACGTTCACCCGCTAATGCAGAACATTTAAATAAATCGATTACTCAGTTTAAAATGGGAAATATGCTTAAAAAGCGACCTATTGAAGAATAACAACGATAGTCAGCAACTCGCTACCTTTTACGCCTTTCCACAACTCAACTCAAATCCCATCCCCATTTTCAAAACCCCAAATACTGCCATTAAAGTTTTGATCCATTTCTAAGGATGGCTTATCGCTGGTTGGTTTGCCAACAATACGTGCAGGAACCCCCGCCACTGTGGTATGAGGAGGTACCGGGTGAAGAACAACCGAACCTGCACCAATTTTGGCACCGCGACCAATTTCAATATTGCCTAAAATTTTTGCCCCTGCCCCAATCATTACCCCTTCCCTGACTTTGGGATGACGATCGCCGCAAGTTTTACCTGTCCCGCCGAGGGTAACAGACTGTAAAATCGACACATCGTTTTCCACGATAGCTGTTTCACCAATCACAATACCCGTCGCATGGTCGAGCATGATGCCACAACCAATGCGAGCAGCTGGGTGAATATCCACACCAAAAGATACAGAGATTTGGTTTTGCAGGTAAACCGCGAGTGCTTGGCGGCCTTCTTTCCACAGCCAATTGCCAATACGATAAGCTTGTAGTGCATGGAAGCCCTTCAGGTAAAGTAACGGCGTGGAGTATTTATCGACGGCAGGGTCACGTAGGCGAACAGCAGATAAATCCATTGCGGCAGAGAAGATCATTTGCTCGTCATTGCGATATGCTTCTTCAACGATTTCGCGAACTTCAAGCGCGGGCATGATAGGCGAGCTGAGCTTGTTCGCCAGCATATAACTGAGCGCACTGCCCAAGTTGTCATGCTTGAGTAACGTCGCGTTAAAAAAACTGGCTAGGAGTGGTTCGCAGTCAGCAAGCGACTTCGCTTCTTCTTTAATGAAGCCCCAAATTCTATCCAATTCTTCACGCGACATAATGACTCACCTATCTATTTTTATATTTACCCTATGGTGTAACTTAATTAGGTTAATTTTTATTAATCATGCAGTTTTGGCATATCCGCAATTTCATCTTTCGTTGCACGGCCTAATAGCGCTTGCGCCGCCTCTAACACATTTTTGTGGCAATAGAGGATTTGATAAATTTGCTCCGTGATTGGCATTTCAACACCAGCGCGTTCCGCAAGTGCGCGGACTTCTTTGGTATTTCGATACCCTTCAACCACTTGGCCAATCTCTTTTTCTGCTTCTTCAACCGTTACACCATCGCCTAGCATCATACCAAAGCGACGGTTACGGGATTGATTGTCGGTACAGGTTAACACTAAGTCGCCTAACCCGGCCATCCCCATAAAGGTTGATGGGTCTGCACCCAATGCAGCACCAAGGCGGCTCATTTCAGCTAAACCACGGGTAATCAACGCAGTACGTGCGTTGGCCCCAAAGCCCATGCCATCAGAGATCCCCGCACCAATCGCAATCACGTTTTTCACTGCGCCACCAAGTTGTACGCCAACCATATCGGGGTTTTTGTAAACTCGGAAACTTTTGCCGCAATGAAACAGCTTTTGTAAGTCATCACCAAACTGGCTATCACTTGCCGCGACAGAAATCGCAGTTGGTAAGCCCGCAGCGAGTTCTTTCGCAAAGGTCGGCCCTGATAACACTGCCAGCGGAATTTCGTTGCCTAATACTTCACGTGCCACTTCTTGCAACAAACGCCCCGTATCCCTTTCTAAGCCTTTGGTCGCCCAAATAATACGCGAATCAGCACGCAAGTAAGGTTGGATTTGTTTGAGTACATCACCAAAAACATGGCTCGGTACAACTATCAAGATATTGGGACTCGCCTCAACGGCGCATTTTAAGTCCGTTTCGAGAGATAAACTATCAGGGAAAGAAACGCCAGGCAAAAATGCCTGATTACTACGGTCTTGCTCTAATTGATGAATGTGTTTGGGATCATGACCCCATAACACAACTTGGTGTGCATTACGGGCAAGCGTAATGGCTAAAGCGGTGCCGTATGAGCCGGCACCGATCACTGACATTGAAGCAGTATTCATTAAGCGTCCTGTTGAGCTTCTGAGTTCTGCGCTTGTTCGCCTTGTTGCTGCTGTAAGTAGTTCATGAACAGAGCATCAAAGTTAACTGGCGCTAAATTCAATTGTGGGAATGTACCACGACCCACTAAGCTAGTAATCGCTTCACGCGCATATGGGAACAGGATATTCGGGCAATATGCACCTAAGCAATGCGCCATTTGTGTGCCATCGATACCTTCGATAGAGAAAACACCTGCTTGCTGAACTTCACACAGGAATGCCGTTTCTTCACCTAAAGTTGCCGTAGTCGTCACACGTAAAACAACCTCATAAACGCCTTCTGACAGCTGGTTTGAAGATGTATCTAAGTCTAATTTGATCTCTGGCTGCCACTCTTGTTGAAAGATATGTGGTGCGTTAGGTGCTTCAAAAGAAACGTCTTTTGCGTAGATGCGTTGAATTTGAAAAACCATTTCTGAGTTGTTTTGTTCTGACATAAGTTTAGTACCTTTTAACTTCCATATGAGTTTTCCCTGTTATTCTTTGAGCTACAGGGGTGTTCGCTGCATTGCGTTACCCAAGTCACATACTGATGTATGCTCCTTGGATACCTTCACTTGCTGCCTACCTGTAACTCAAATAATTTAAGGGAAACCCTGTTATTCTGAGCTACAAGGGGGTTCGCTGCATTGCGTTACCCAAGTCACATACTGATGTATGCTCCTTGGATACCTTCACTTGCTGCCTACCTGTAACTCAAATAATTTAAGGGAAACCCTGTTATTCTGAGCTACAAGGGAGTTCGTTGTATTATGCTACTCAAGTTGCACTAATATAGGCAACTTGAGATAACGGTAACTACTTCTTACCACGAGCCAGTGGAAGGTTTTCACCTGCCCAACCAGCAATCCCTTCTTTCAGGACAAAGACTTTTTCAAAACCTTGTTGCACTAATTGCTCTGCAGGTTTGTTTGATTCCATACCACTTGCAGAAACGATAATCACAGGTTTCTGTTTGTGTTTTTCTAACTCACCTAAATTATTATCTTTAATCTCAGACGGTGTTAAGTTAATAGAATCAATAATATGGCCTTTACGGAAATCGTCACGAGAACGCAAATCCACAATAACCGCCTCTTCTTTATTAATCAGTGTAATCGCTTGTGAACGAGCAATCACTTTCGTTTTAGAAAAGAGGCCTTTAAAGGTCATGACGACCACAGCAACTAGTAGCGCTATCCAAACCAGACTCAATAACATGTTCCGGCTTACAAATTGCATGATTTCTTGGATCATGGGGGGCAATCACTCCCGTTAGTTAAAATCGAATATCAAAGGGTTCAGAGTATACCTGTGTGTTGAGCTAATTACAGCCAATTCACGCAAACTACTGTGTTTTTTTTGCGGTAATGTACGCAAAATTAATACCATTTTACTGAAAAATAGAATTTCTTTCTCGAAGCGGTACGCAAATATTTTACCATAAACATGCCTAAACGGGGCTAACCTGTAGATTAAATAGGCGCTCAATAATAAAAAACGGTTCAAAACTAGCTATACAAAATAAATCAGTGATAATAAAACTATATTATTTGACTTAATTAGCCTTTGTTTCAGGGCAAAAATCCGAATTTGTAAATGTTTTCAATACTATTTATTAGAGAGTGCTGGAAACCATCACTTGCAGATGAAATAATCAGTTATTGCATTTAATTGAGGTGATCTATCACAATGGCCAATACACAATATCGAATGAAAGCGTCATTTCTTCGTCAGGCTATTACATCCGCTCTACTTGGCTTAGGGCTCTTTGCGCTCGCCCCTACGCACACCGCATTCGCAAAC
Organism: Providencia sp. R33; assembly: GCF_019343475.1. NCBI lineage: Bacteria > Pseudomonadati > Pseudomonadota > Gammaproteobacteria > Enterobacterales > Morganellaceae > Providencia > Providencia sp. R33. The sequence goes on from NZ_CP072453.1 coordinate 3,636,141, forward strand.
CAGATCACTGAAAATAAAGGGCAATTACACGATTTACTCAAAAGTATTGCTGAAAAAGAAAAAAGTGTTAAAGAACAGCAAGCTAAACGTTCAAACTTACTTGAGCAGCTTAAGCAACAAGAGCAAAGTATTTCGGCTGCAGGACGTAGTTTGCATGAGACACAAAACCAATTAAAACAGCTCGATAAAGAAATCGTCTCCTTAAATAGCAATATCAAACAGCTACAAACTAAAAAACTGCAACAAGAAAAAATGCTCGCAGACCAGCTTGATGCTGCCTTTCGTTTAGGTAAACACCAAGGTCTCACCCTGATGTTTAAAGGGGAAGAAGGCCAGCGGGAAGAGCGAATTTTGGCCTACTATAGTTATTTAAATCAGGCCCGTGAAAAAACCATTATTGCACTCGAAGAAACCACCAAAGAGCTACAACAGCAAAGGCAATTAGAGCAGAAAAAACAAGCAGAACAAAAAAGTACGCTCACTCGCCAGCAACAAGAAAAACGTAAATTAGACAACGTTCAAGCATCACGGCAAAAAACACTTAGCGCACTCGAAAGCACCTTAAAAGAGGATCAAAAAAACCTTGCTGTCTTAAAACAAAACGAAGCGAGATTGCGAGACAAAATTGCCCGTGCGGAACGCGAGGCTAAAGCAAGAGCAGAACGAGAAGCGAAAGAAGCAGCGCGTATTCGAGCTCAAGTGGCTGAAAAAGAACGCCAAGCAAAACAGAAAGGGGCGACTTACAAACCATCTGAAAGTGAGCGGTCGCTGATGTCCCGTACGGGTGGTTTAGGGCGTCCAGCAGGACAAGCTATATGGCCAGTTCGTGGCTCCCTGCTCCACAATTATGGTGATGTCATTTCCAGCGAATTACGTTGGAAAGGGATGGTCATTGCAGCTAATGAAGGCACTCAAGTCAAAGCCATTGCAGATGGACGCGTTTTACTGGCAGACTGGCTGCAAGGTTATGGGCTGGTTGTGGTTGTTGAACACGGTAAAGGCGACATGAGCCTATATGGCTATAACCAAAGTGCCTTAGTCAATGTGGGCCAAGAAGTTCGTGCTGGCCAGCCAATTGCGTTAGTGGGTAGCAGTGGTGGTCAAGAACGTCCATCCTTGTACTTTGAAATTCGCAGGCAAGGTAAAACCGTTAACCCTCGCCCATGGTTAGGAAGATAACCCAGTAAACTTAAAATCAAACGATTAGGATGAAATTATGTTGAAGCGCTTACCCTTAAGATTATTCATTAGTTTACCACTGTTACTGATGAGCCTACAGGTGAGCGCAGCAAAACTCGCGATAGTTATTGATGATTTTGGCTATCGAGCCAAAGAAGATAACCAAATTTTGGCGCTATCCCCTGCGGTCACGATTGCGATTTTACCCAGTTCGCCTCATGGTCGCGAAGTGGCTGAGAAAGCCTATCAGCAAGGGCGAGATATTCTGATCCACATGCCCATGAAGCCATTGAGTAAACAGCCTTTAGAAAAAGACACATTGGCACCATCAATGAGTGCCGCAGAGATTGACCGCATTATTAAAAATGCCATTGCCCGTGTGCCACATGCAAAAGGCATGAATAATCATATGGGTAGCGAAATGACCTCTAGCTTGTCGGGCATGCGCAATGTGATGCAAAGCCTATCTCAATCAAACTTATTTTTTCTCGACAGTGTGACCATCGGCAATACTCAGGCGGGAAATGCCGCAAAAGAATTCGGTGTCCCAACGCTGCGCCGTAATATTTTTATTGATAACCACCAATCAGAAGAAGAAACGCGTACCCAACTAAACAAAGCCGTTGCTTACGCACGCAAACACGGCAGCGCTGTCGCGATAGGTCACCCCCATCCTTCTACTGTACGTGCACTGCAAAAATATTTGCCACAATTACCAGCCGATATCGAACTGGTTGCCGTGAGCACATTAGTGAACCCGCAAGAAGCGGCTAAACAACCGGCGAAGTCGCTCAGAATGCTCTCTGAAGAAGCTCAGAAAAAACCGACACAACCTAAAGTGGAACAGCCTGTTAATGAGCTGCCAAAAACACCAGAGTCAACGGGAGTGATTGAAAATAAAAATGAAAGTGAGCCTGTTGCTGAAGAACTCGGTGTCTGTGAGGTCGAAATACCTGAAACGAAATTACAAGGTATCGATTTGATCATGTCGATTGTCGAAAATATTTACCAAGACAAAACATTGCAGCCATTACTTTCACAAGAAGCACCAACGAAAAAGCGAATGCTTTTTAAAACAGAATCTTAAAGCGTGGCTTCCACATACATGCTCCCCTTCTGAAGATAGTGACCTCAGAAGGGGATCTTTAACTGATTAATCCCAGTTTAAAATCACTTTCCCTGCTTGGCCTGAACACATCACATCAAAGCCTTTTTGGTAATCATCAATAGAAAATTGATGGGTAATAATTGGCGATAAATCTAACCCTGATTGAATTAATGTTGCCATTTTATACCAAGTTTCAAACATCTCACGGCCATAAATACCTTTAATAAACAGCCCCTTGAATATCACTTGGCTCCAATCAGTTGCCATTGAAGCTGGCGGGATCCCTAATAGTGCAATACGCCCACCGTGATTCATGGTGTCTAACATGGTTTGAAAAGCCGCAGGCGCCCCTGATACTTCTAACGCCACATCAAAGCCTTCTTTCATGCCCAGCTCGTTCATCACATCTTTTAGGTTTTCTCGGCTCACATTCACGGCTCGCGAAACACCCATTTTTTTCGCTAAATCGAGGCGGTAATCATTCACATCAGTAATAACAACATGACGAGCACCAACGTGGCGACACACCGCAGCAGCCATAATACCAATCGGCCCCGCCCCTGAAACCAACACATCTTCACCCACTAAATCAAAAGAAAGAGCCGTGTGTACCGCATTACCAAATGGGTCAAAAATAGCGGCAATTTCATCGGGAATATTGTCGGGAATTTTAAAAGCGTTGAAGGCTGGGATCACCAAATATTCGGCGAAACACCCTTCTCGATTTACCCCTACGCCAATTGTGTTGCGGCAAAGGTGGGTACGACCACCACGGCAATTACGGCAGTGACCACATGTAATATGCCCTTCTCCTGATACTCGGTCGCCAATTTTAAAGCCTTTAACTTCCTGTCCAATCGCAACAATTTCCCCTATATACTCATGACCGACAACCATCGGGACAGGAATGGTTTTTTGTGACCATTCATCCCAGTTATAGATATGTACATCTGTACCGCAGATAGCGGTTTTACGAATTTTGATCATCACATCATTGTGCCCGAGTTCCGGTTTCGGAACGTCCGTCATCCATATACCTGGTTCAGCTTTCAGTTTGGACAGTGCTTTCATAAAAGGCCTTTTATTTGATTATATTTAGTTTTTTACCAATGCGGGTGAATGCGTCAACAGCGTGTAAGATATCCTCCTCGCTATGTGCAGCAGACATTTGCGTACGAATACGCGCCTGCCCTTGGGGAACAACAGGGTAGAAAAAGCCGGTGACATAAATACCTTCATCAAGCAGCTCTTTCGCGAAAACTTGAGCAAGTTTTGCATCCCCTAACATCACAGGGATGATGGCATGGTCAGCGCCTGCTAGGGTGAAACCCACCGCAGTCATTTTCTCCCTAAATAACACCGCATTACGCCATAGTTTTTCACGTAACGCTTGGCCTTCACTCATCATATCAATCACTTTGATAGACGCCGCGACAATGGCAGGAGCAAGAGAGTTAGAGAATAAATACGGGCGCGAACGCTGACGTAACCACTCAACAACTTCTTTTTTCGCTGCGGTATAACCGCCGGAAGCCCCACCAAGCGCTTTACCTAATGTCCCCGTGATAATGTCGACGCGCCCCATGACATTGCAGTATTCATGGCTACCACGACCATTTTCGCCGACAAAACCCACTGCGTGGGAATCATCCACCATCACCAAGGCTTGGTATTCATCTGCAAGGTCACAGATAGATTGTAAATCAGCAATCACACCATCCATTGAAAAAACGCCATCAGTAGCAATTAAAATATGACGAGCCCCTGCTGATTTTGCTTCTTCTAGGCGCGCTTTTAACTCCATCATATTGTTATTACTGTAACGGTAGCGTTTAGCTTTACTTAACCGAACACCATCAATGATTGAAGCGTGATTTAATGCATCAGAAATAATTGCATCTTCTGGCCCTAACAAGGTTTCAAATAGGCCGCCATTAGCATCGAAACAGGATGAATACAGGATGGCATCTTCCATACCTAAAAATGTGGCTAACTTGTTTTCCAACACTTTATGGTTATCTTGGGTTCCACAAATAAACCGCACGGAGGCCATCCCAAAACCATGGCTGTCCATACCCTGTTTTGCCGCTTCAATTAACGCAGGGTGATTAGCTAAACCAAGGTAGTTATTGGCACAAAAGTTGATGACACGCTTGCCACCGGTGATCTCGATGTCTGCATCTTGGGAAGTGGTGATAATGCGTTCGTGCTTAAATAACCCGTCAGCTTCAATTTGGACCAGTTGCTCACGGATTTGTTGGTAGAATCTATTCGACATACATTACTCCTATCTGGCAATCATTCAGAGTTTAATTATAGCCTCTAAAAGTAACGACATTCTCAGCACAAAAAATTTAAGTTTGCGGGCAAGATCACGATAATTGTCTTATGCTTCTCACCCTCTCTAGTTCAATTCTCTACTATCAATGCTACCGTCTCGCCAAAGAGATGTTATTATAGGCACCAATGATTTCTCTTTTTTATTAACCCATTTGAGGTATATCCCATGATCATAGTCACTGGCGGAGCTGGTTTTATCGGCAGCAACATCATTAAAGCCCTAAACGCAATGGGCCGCACAGATATCCTCGTTGTGGACAATCTGAAAGATGGTACTAAGTTTGCCAACCTGGTTGACCTTGATATTGCGGATTACGCAGACAAAGAAGATTTTCTTGTTAGCATCCTTTCAGGTGATGATTTTGGCGATGTTGATGCCGTATTCCATGAAGGTGCATGCTCATCCACCACTGAGTGGGATGGCAAGTATATGATGGATAACAACTATCAGTACTCAAAAGAGCTATTACATTACTGCTTAGAGCGTGAAATTCCCTTCTTATACGCCTCTTCCGCAGCCACTTATGGCGGCCGTAGCGATAACTTTGTTGAAGAACGCGAGTTCGAAAAACCATTAAATGTTTATGGTTACTCTAAATTCCAATTTGACCAGTATGTCCGCGAAATTCTGCCAGAAGCGGAATCACAAATCTGTGGCTTCCGTTATTTCAACGTTTATGGCCCAAATGAAGAGCATAAAGGTGGCATGGCGAGCGTGGCCTACCATTTAAATAAACAAATTAATGAAGGGCAAAACCCGAAATTATTTGAAGGTAGCGAAACATTCCGCCGTGACTTTATCTATGTTGGCGATGTTGCCGCTGTAAATTTATGGTTCTGGGAAAATAACGTTTCGGGTATTTTTAACTGTGGAACAGGGCGCGCAGAGTCTTTCCAAGCCGTTGCCGATGCAGTGACTGAATTCCACAAAGACAAGAATGTGGCTGTCGAATATATTGAATTCCCAGAAAAATTAAAAGGCCGCTACCAAAGCTTCACGCAAGCGGACCTCACCAAGTTACGTGCTGCTGGTTATACTGCACCATTTAAAACGGTTGCAGAAGGCGTCACTGAATATATGCAGTTACTCAATAAAGACGCGTAATTCGTATTTATGAAAATATTGGTGATCGGCCCTTCATGGGTAGGGGATATGATGATGTCACAGAGCCTTTATCGCACAATAAAGGCACTTCATCCTCATGCGCAAATTGATGTGATGGCACCTCAATGGTGCCGCCCTTTGCTGGCTAAAATGCCTGAAGTCAATCAAGCCATCCCGATGCCTTTAGGGCATGGAGCCCTTGAAATCGGTGAACGTCGTCGATTAGGTATCAGTTTGCGAGGAAATGGGTATGACCAAGCGATTGTTTTGCCTAATTCGTTAAAATCTGCACTTGTTCCATTCTTTGCTAACATTGCCAAAAGAACGGGCTGGCGCGGGGAAATGCGTTATGGGTTACTCAATGATATTCGCCCGTTGAATAAAGAAGCATTTCCATTGATGGTACAACGTTATGTTGCCCTTGCTTATGATAAGCAGACCATTCAATCTGCTGCTGATATTCCATCACCAATATTAAAACCCAAACTCGTCACGGTTCCACAAGAAGTCAGTGAAACGCTGCAAACCTTTGCCATTGATGACTCTCGCCCGATTATTGGTTTTTGCCCAGGCGCCGAGTTTGGTCCAGCAAAACGCTGGCCACACTACCATTATGCAACCCTCGCCCAAGAATTGATCAGCTTAAAAGGCTATCAAGTTCTGCTATTTGGTTCCCAAAAAGACCATCCCGCAGGGGAAGATATTCGCCAAAGCTTAACGGATGAGGCCAAACCCTACTGCCATAATTTTGCGGGGGAAACGTCGCTAGAACAAGCCGTTAACCTGATTGATGCCTGCCATGCTGTTGTGAGTAACGATTCAGGGCTGATGCATGTTGCCGCCGCATTAGATAAACCTTTAGTTGCACTTTATGGCCCAAGTAGCCCAGACTTCACACCACCATTGTCTGATAAAGCTGAAGTGATCCGCTTAATCGAGGGGTATCATAAAGTCCGTAAGGGGGATGGCGAAAGCGGTTATCACCAAAGCCTGATCGATATTCAGCCAAAAATGGTTTTAGACGCATTAGCACGTTTAAATATAGGTATTGAATAATGCGAGTATTATTAGTCAAAACATCTTCAATGGGCGATGTTTTACATTCTTTACCTGCATTAACTGATGCACAGCAAGCTATCCCCAATATTCAATTTGATTGGGTGGTTGAGGAGGGTTTTGCACAAATTCCAATTTGGCACAGTGCAGTTAACCAAGTGATCCCTGTTGCTATCCGCCGTTGGCGGAAAAATTGGTTTTCTGCGCCAATCAGAGCCGAACGCACTGAGTTTCGTCAGCAATTACAAGCAACACAGTATGACGCAATTATTGATGCTCAAGGGCTACTAAAAAGCGCATTTCTCGTTACGCGCTTAGCCCATGGCGATAAGCACGGTTATGACCGCCATAGCATTCGCGAACCGCTTGCCAGTTTTTTCTATGACCATCGCTATGCCATTAGCAAGCAACAACATGCTGTCGAACGCATCCGCCAATTATTTGCAAAAAGCCTTGGTTATACTTGCCCGACACAGCAAGGTGATTACGCCATTGCACAGCATTTCTTGCAATCCGGTGTAAATAACGAAAGCCCTTACGTAATTTTTCTGCACTCCACCACTCGAGATGACAAACATTGGCCTGAAGAAAACTGGCGAAATTTAATTGAGTTAATGGCGGGCAGTGGTGTAAAAATAAAGCTACCGTGGGGAGCACCACATGAGCAACAACGCGCAGAGCGATTAGCTAAAGGCTTTGATTTTGTTGAGGTATTACCAAAGCTAACACTCGCTGAAGTGGCACAACAGATTGCCAATGCTAAAGCCGTTGTCTCCGTCGATACTGGGCTCAGTCATTTAACTGCCGCACTGGATAAACCCAACTTCACGCTGTTTGGCCCTACTGATCCGGGGTTGATTGGGGGTTATGGGCAGAATCAATATGCAATAATATCTAAAAGTAATATCATTAAGCATATTAGTGCTATAAATATTTATGAACAGTTGAAACATTTTCTCTAGAAAGGTATCTTAACCTGCCAAGTTTTTTGATGTTTTACTGCATCATTTATGTAGGTACTTTTCTCATCTACTCAAAACCAGACACTTATTATAATGAACAACTCTATCACAATTATAACGGCATTTTTTGATATCGGCAGGGGAAATTGGAATGCTAAAAGTGGTCGATCCGATAGGTTAGAAAGAACAGCTGATACTTATTTTAATCACTTTAAACGATTAGCGAAGCTTGATAATAAAATTATCATTTTTACCTCCCCAGATTTAAAAGACAAGATACTTAAACTTAGAGAAGGTAAGCCGACTCATATAATTACAATTGATCTGCAACAGAAGTTTAAGTTTATTATAAATAAAATATCTTCTATTCAGCATAGTGACTCATTTAAAAGTCTTATAAAACCTGAACAATTACAAAATCCTGAATACTGGTCAGCTGAATATGTTTTAGTGACAAATCTTAAAGCCTATTTTATCAATAAATATATAGAATTAGGCCTGTCAAGTGATGAGCTTATAGCTTGGATTGATTTCGGTTATATTCGAAAAGCAAAAACGCTCAATGGTATCACTGAGTGGAAATATCCATTTGATCAGAATAAAGTGAATTTTTTCTCTATTAAAGATAACCTTAATCTACAAGATAAAAAAGGGATCATGGAGAAAGCTATTAATAATGATACTTATATTATTGGTGGGGTTATTGTTGCAACTAAAGAAAAATGGATTGAGTTTTACCATCTTGTTTTTCAAACACAGAAAAAACTAATACAGTCAGGCCTCATCGACGATGACCAAGGTGTATTTTTAATTTGTGCTAGTCAAAAGCCAAGCTTAGTTAAATTAAATTACCTCGGTCATATGGAATGGTTTAAAGTGTTTAAATTATTCAATAAAGGTTCAAAAATTAATTACTTAACTCGCCTTGGCATTCTATTGAGAATAATTAAATAACAAAATTATATTAGCCAACTTAATGAGAGAAGCGCCCTGATTTCAAGGCGCTTTTTGCTATTTCTGCGGCGCAATAAACCCAAAACACATCGTTTCAGGTGCCGCATCAGGCTCAGAGCGGTAAATCACATCTTCTTTTTCGATGGTAAATTGCGGCCAGAATTTACGGACTTTTGCAAAATTCTCATGTGCGCAATCATCGTATTTTTTACCTAACAATAAAGCACCATGCTGGCGAATTTCTGCTTCTGTAATATCGCGATTGTACACATTTGGCGGCATATGTTTTTCCATGGACCAAGGCTGGATAACATGCGGGCGATCTTTCGCATAAATAATAAACCATTGATATTGATTATCTTCGCCGCCAACATATTTAACTGGTGTACCATAACGTTGATGCCAGCGCTCTTCCCCTTCCGCTATCAGGGTTTTTACACCAATAAACTTTTGCCCTGCCCCGCGAATATTCGCCGCTTGAACGGTGATATAGCCAACCACCACTAAAACACCAAAAATCGCAAAACCAATGAGTGATTTCTTAAATGGTTTTTTTGGCATCACAGTTATTGAACCAACAAACAACGGCGCAATAATCGCCATAAAGGGTTGTAACCATTCCGTGATCCGCCCGCCATCATGGAACGAAAACCAGCCATAAATGACAACCAGTGGGAATAAAATAATGAAATTTGCCATACGATTAGGTAATGCTTTAGGCCAACCAAGTTTCCCGCCACTGCAATAAACAATAATGGCAGCAATCACTAACGGGTAAAAAACACTTAATGCCGCTTGAGTTGTATGGAAATTAAAACCTGGGTCAATTTGCGAATCGACCCATTTAAAAGCTGAGAAGTCCGTCGCCATCAGCCAAAAGAAATTTGGCAGAACTAATGCAAACCACAACGCGATAGCTAAATAAAAAACGGGGTAACGGTAGCTCTGACGTGCCTGCTTAACAAAAATAGTCAGTAAGAAAACAGAACCCACTAAAGCGAGTGAGGAGTATTTTCCCATGGTTGCCAGCCCAGCAAACAAGGCAAAAGGCAGCCACCACGCAGGGTTATCATCCACTGCGCGTAAAAAGAAATAAAGCACCCATGGCCATAAGGTGACGAGAATATAGTTATCATTATAAGGAATGATATCGAAATTAATCACGCCCGAGAGGTTCAACATTAACATCGCAAACCAAGCAAGGTCACGACGCTCAGTTAAACGATAAGCCAGTTTCCAAACACCCAACAAGCCAAATGCAATGCCAACAAAATGGACCAAATACCAATAAAAACTATATGAAATTCCCAAATAGATGGCTGGCCACATTAATACGCCAACGAACCATGGGTTTTTAGGCGAGCCCCATTCCCCATTCATTCCCCAATTGACAGCTTCTACCGTGTCATAAGGTACTGTTGGGTCAAAATAAAAGCTCGCTAAGATCCAAGCTACGGCATAGCCTATGACCCATAAATAAACATATTTATTTGAATTTGGTTGATTGATTGCTGGCATACTGTCTTAAAAGATAAGGAAAAATCCAAGTACTCCACCTATTGCTAAAATAGCAAAATAGAATACCCCTATAACAAACGGTGCAGTCTACTATAGTTTAGATACAATACTAAGATGCGGGAGAAAATATTCGCGATTCATTGTTGTAATGTTCAAGTTGGCTCATCTAAAAAAGACGCATTGCATCATTACTGTTCTTTTGGTGGCAAATAGGGTTGTAATAATTTTAATAAACGCTGGAGAGCGCCTTGATTTTCATGCAGAACTTCTGCGGCATGACGACCATAATATAACCGATAGTCTTCATCAGAAAGCAAGCTCGTCACTGCTTGTTCCATCGATTCACTGTCCGTAACAGTAATCAGCCCATCAGCCTGCGCTAACTTCCCACAAATATCTTTAAAATTAAAGGTATGTGGCCCCATTAAAACAGGTAGTGCATGCGCAGCGGCTTCTAAAGGATTATGCCCCCCCGTTTCAACTAAGCTTCCGCCAACAAACGCAATGTCCGCAATTCCATACAGCAACATCAATTCACCCATGGTGTCACCAATAACCACTTGGGTATCTACGGTAGGAATTGTGTTAGCGCTACGACGAATAAACGTTAAACCTGCCTTTTGGGTTAGCTCTTCGGCTTTTGCAAAACGTTCAGGATGACGAGGAACTAAAATGAGCAATAAATCTGGAAAACGTTTTAATAACTTTTGATGAGTTTCTAAAACAATCGCTTCTTCACCGTCATGGGTACTGGTCGCAATCCACACAGGGCGATGTGCAGCCCATTGCCTGCGAAGGGTAATGGCACGAACCGCTAATTCAGGGGTAACGGAGATATCAAATTTTAAGCTTCCCGTCACACTTAATTGCATACGCCTTAACCCAAGCTGAACAAAGCGCTCACCATCTTCTTGATGTTGCGCCGCCACTATCGTGACATTGCGTAGCATACGCTTCACAAAGCTACCTAATTTTTGATAACCCGCTGCAGAACGCTCTGATAATCGCGCATTAGCGATAACTAAGGGGATTTTTCTCTTATGCAGTTGATTTATCATGTTTGGCCAAAGCTCAGTCTCCATAATAATCACAAGCTTAGGATCGACCTGTTTAAGGAAACGACGCATCGAACCCGGTAAATCATAAGGGAGATAAACATGGCTAACATCATCACCAAATGCAGACTGCACACGTTCTGAACCAGTGGGCGTCATCGTGGTAACAGTAATAGGCAAGGAAGGATAGTGATGGCGAAGTGCCCTGACTAAAGGGACAGCGGCTAGTGTTTCACCCACTGAGACCGAATGCAGTAAAATGCCTTGAGGCTTAACTTTACCCGCACAAAAACCATAGCGCTCACCCCAACGTTTACGATACGCAGGCGCTTTTCGGCTACGCAGTAAAAGGCGAACCCATATAAATGGCTGGATAAGATAAAGAAGTACCTGATATAACCGCAGCAATAACATTCGATCTGATTCACTTACCAAAATTGGCGCTATCTTACCATAAACCTTCTGTAAAAGTGTGCAGAATATGCACCTAAAAATTCACAAAGCCTCACTAACTCTTGTTGCAACCATGCAAGATAGCCGATAAGGTTAAGCTCTCGCATCGCTTATTTACGTCAATATCTTGAATAAGCAATAACAAACAATGAGATACTATCGCCATGGAACATAAAGCCATCTACCCAGGTACTTTTGACCCTATCACATCAGGGCACGTTGATATTGTCACCCGTGCAGCGGCAATGTTTGACCATGTACTCCTCGCTATTGCCAATAGCCAACGCAAAAACCCCATGTTTACCCTTGATGAGCGCGTTTCCCTTGCAAGGGAGGTGACGTCTCATCTTGATAATGTTGAGGTGGTGGGTTTTTCTGAGTTGATGGCGAGCTTTGCACAAAAAAAAGGGGCGAATATTCTAATCCGTGGTGTACGTTCAGTAGCTGATTTTGAATATGAGTGGCAATTAGCGAATATGAATCGCCACTTTGTCCCTGAATTAGAAACGGTATTTTTGCTCCCATCGCAAAGTTTATCCTTTGTGTCTTCATCTTTAATCAAAGATGTCGCCCTTCATGATGGTGATATATCCTCTTTTCTACCGCCAGTTGTTGCAGATGCAATGCTGAAAAAACTCAATAAAAAATAGCTATCGGAGTTATTTTTGGCACTGAGGGCAGAAAAAGGTGCTACGCTGGCCTTGTTTAATACTTTCAATCGGCGTTCCGCACATTGAACAAGGCTCACCCTTTTTTCCATACACAAATAACTCTTGTGCAAAATAACCCGGTTTACCATCTGACTGCAAAAAGTCTTTTAACGTTGTGCCACCTTGCTCAATTGAGCGAGCTAACACGAGTTTGATTTGCTTAACCAACTCCGTGATTTCAGCCAATGTTAATGTATTGGTCGTTTTTTCAGGTGAAATTTTTGTCGCAAATAGGGCTTCATTTGCATAAATATTGCCAACACCAACGACGATTTTGTTGTCCATCAACCAAGGCTTGACCGCCACTTTCTTTTTTTGCGCGAGCTCATAAAGATATTGAGGGTTAAATTCATCAGATAGAGGTTCAGGGCCTAAATGCGCGAGTACCGAGCTGCTCTCTAAGTCATCACACCATAGCCAAGCCCCGAAGCGCCGCGGGTCTGTATAACGTAAAACTTTACCATCTCGCATCACTAAATCCACATGGTCGTGTTTTTCTTCAGGTCGCTCTTCCGTTAAAATACGCACACTGCCGGACATGCCTAAGTGAACGATAATCCAGCCCTTTTTCAATTCAATCAGCAAGTACTTTGCACGGCGTTGCACGCTTAAAACAATTTCATCAGATAAGCTTTTTATTTGCTCACTGACAGGCCAACGCAAGCGGCTATTTCGTACGACTGCGTAAGAGATTGTATTACCGACTAAATGTGGCTCAATACCACGACGGCTGGTTTCGACTTCAGGTAGTTCTGGCATGTATAAACTCGTATTTTTTAATTTATGAGTACCATTTTTTAATTACACTAAGCAACTCATCTTTCACAATTTCCCATGTAAAATTCTCATAAGCATGCTGTTTCGCATTATCCGCTATTTTTTGCTTGTCTGGATGATTTAATGCATTAGTAATGTCTTCAGCCATCATCTCTGGCGAAAGCGGTTCTCTGAAAATAAAGCCCGTCTTATTATGAGCGATGAATTCGACCATTGCACCTCGCTGACTCGCTATCACTGGACGCCCTGAAGCCATGGCTTCAAGAGCTACCATACAAAATGGCTCTGGTGCAATAGAGGGCACTGCAATGACATCAGCAAGTGAATAATAGTGCCGAATTTTTTCTGGGTGAACCCCCCCTAAGAAAATGCACTGTTCCCCCAGGTGTTTGGCATAATCTTTTACTTCATCTTGATACTGTGCCAATTCGCCTTTTAAAGCGGCATTTGGGTCGCCCACGATAACAAGCTTACAGCGAGAGTCGCTTTTAAAGAAAGTTTGGCATGCTTGCATTAATTCAAGCAATCCTTTATCTCTCGCTATTCGACCTGCAAATAACACAACTTTATCATCTGTAGTTAACCCAAAATCATCTCGACTAACCTCAGGTGGTTGCGCATAAATATCGCCATCAAATCCATTACGAACCACTTCAATAAATGCATTGGGTAAACGTTCGCGATACCAACTTTGCATAAAGCGACTCGGCACAATAATTTTGATATCTTCAGGCACATCTTTAGGTTCATAAAAGTTATGCATGTGCAGCACAACGTGACTATGCCCTTCTTTCTTAATTATTTTTTTGAAGGATTTAATATGATTATGAACAAAAATAACGCTTTCATTCGCTGTTGGGGCAAACTGATGTTTAATTTTGACAATTCTATCCGCATAAGAATAGGGGTCTAGTCTTGTCCATTTTTTGAATAATCTCGTGTACACTTTTCCAAACTTAATGCGCTCAATTTCACAGTGTTTATTGACGACTGAGTGTTTGGAATAACCGTCATTTTGTATACATACAATACGGTTTTCAATATCTAGCCTTTTCGCAACATTATACATCCACGATTCAATCGCGGCAGCGCTCTTTGGCGGTATAGAAAATATCGGGGAAACCGTTAAAACGATTTTGTTTATCATAATATTATTTTCTTTTACCATTAAGTTTTTCAAGCAAATAGCGAATACCTGACAAGCTCCCAGACCAATAGGCGCCTTGTTTGAGTAAATGTTTATATTCCTTTTTTCTTTCAACAAACTTAGTCGCTGGCTTTAAGTCTACAGTTGACCAAGGTGACTGAGTGAGTGCCTGATAAAACGGCTTTGAGGCAGGATAATTTGCCCATGTGTGCCAAGGCTTACTCACACCAGTATAGTGAACCAATACCGTTTCTGGCGTAATAACGTGTTGATATTTTTGGTGAGTTGAATCAGAAAGCTCATTTTTTAGCGTATAAACAGTATTAAACTTTTGATTTAATAGAACTAAGTCATCTTTCAAAATCAGGTTTAATACATCCTGATCTGGGTACTTGTAGCGCTGTTTTGCATCTTTTTCTGACAACCGTTCAAAACAATGCTCCGTGACTTGTCTTTCATGCCATTTTTTTAAGTTTACAAACATGACGCCTGAATTAAAGTACGTTTCAGTTAATTCTGGAGTATGAAGCCTTGTGCCACTTTTGGTTCTTACACCAATATCATCAGCAACAACACCGCAAACCTTATCTGCAATTAAATCCGCGGCTAAATCAATAACTCCATTGCACATTACATCAGCATCTAAATACAATGCAAAGTCATAGTCAGCTGATAAATAATCTAGTGCGATTAATCGAAAATACATTGCAGAAGACCAAACATCTGACGCTGGTAGTGTTTTTAGTGATTCATTATCTAATTCATAAATATGAAATTCAGCCAAAAATTGCTTCGAAATAACCTTAAGCTTTTCTAAAAAATTAGAGTCCACCTTATCCAGAAAATAATGAAACCTAAAATGTGTGTGGGGGTTATTAATAAGTACTGAGACCGCTGAAACACCCGCGCCAAATTGATAGTTTTCATCAGAGCCATAAATAACATCAAGGCATGACAATGCAACGTCATCACTGCTCGTGTATTCTTTTATCAAATATTTGTTTGTTATAAGGTTATTCATGGTTTTTTATCTTCTGTTCATCTGCACTGTGACCCATCATAGAGATTAAGAAACCTAAAAGAACACCCAAAGGCTTAAGATCGACTTGCTCAAACATTCCTCGAACTAGATAAAAACCAATAAGACTCAATAATAATGCAATAAATGCAAAATAGATTTCAGGCTCAGCTGAGGCAATTTTTATCTCTTTTATTGAGGAATAACACATTGACAGAAATACAGCACCAAATGCAATTAGCCCAGCAATACCTGCACCAAACCATATATAAAGCCAGATATTATGGGGCCCGATTGACGTCTTAAATGTCCACTCAGGATGTTCTTTTATTACGCTGTTATATTTTTCATGGTAAATTTTGTCACCAAATCCATATCCAATGATTGGATTTTCCTTGATTAACTCAAGAGCAGTACCTTGGGTACCATTAGTATATCTATGAGTGCTATCCGTTTGCTCAAGTTTATAAAAAAGTTTTTTGCTTGTATCTGGATAAATTGATTTGATTGAAACAAGTGAAACTAACGATAGACATAATACAACCCCAATGAGTTTCCATGGTCGTTTAAAACATAAAAATAATAACCCAGAAACCGCAATAGCCACCCATGCCCCTCGCGCAAGTGTTCCAAGTAAAACAAATAAAAATACCGCACTTAAAATATAAAAATAGATTAATTTATATTTAGGTGACAAGTACCAAAGAATAGGAAGAATTGGAAAGAAAAATACTAACGCATCCGAAACATGCCTAAAATCATAGGTAGTAAATGGCAAAATACCATGCTGATAAGCGGCATAGTACCGAGACAACTCAACAAGCAGAATAACGACCAGCGACACAATGAAGCTTATTAGCAGCAATTTTGAAATCGCTTTTAAGCTCTCTCGATACAGGATAATTGGAAATAAAAATGATAAACTCAAGATCCCATAATTTAATAAATTATTATTAATCACCTTAATAGACACACTAGGAATATCTGAATAACTTATTGATAAATATAGTATAATAGAGAAAGAAACAACACCATATAACAGTTTGTTATTCAATCTTTTCAGTACATTTTTTGTATCTAAAAAAAGATATGCCAATGAGGTAGTAACCATCAAATAAAACAAAATATGCTTATATCTTGTCACATTTTCCACAAAAAAAAGAACAACAAATATTAGTACCAACGCCCGATTATACTTTGAGAGAATTTTTTCATTTCTTTCTAAAAAAGACATAAATTACCCAATTATTATTTATTTAATTTAACCCAAAAATACTGAAGATTATTTTTTATCCCAGCAACAACTTTCCCTTGGTTAAATAAGTGCTTAGCACAATAACGTAAATGATTACTACTCTTTGCTTTTAATAAAGGAATATCTTTCCATGGCGACGCATTTTTTGCATCAACAAAAGACTGTGCTGTTGGATAAGACGCCCATTCATGCCAAGGCTTTGTGGGGCCAATATAGTGAATCAAAACGGTATCTGGTGTTATTGGATTTTCTTTTTTGCCTTTTTGTAGCTCATAATTGATGCTGTATTGCGTATTATATTTTCCATCAAGGTAAATAACTTTCCCTGTTAATAGCATATTTAAAATATCCTGGTCTAAATAGGATAACTTAGCTTTAACAGAATCTTGAGAAAGTAATTCCATTGCCTTCGTCGATATGTCAAATTTTGACCAATTCACTAAGTTAAGAATTAAAAAACCTGCATTAAAATACCCTGAAGCAATACTTGGGATCTCTAAAGCATCCGCTCTTCTCTGCCACCATACGCTATCTCTTTCAGGTACCACCGCTGCAACTTGATTATTCTCAAACTGAATGTTTAATAGCGGTTTCAATGAGCCTTGGCACATAATATCCGCATCCATGTAGATCATTCGTTCTAATTGATTCGAAAAATAATCCGCAATAATAAACCTAAAATAGGTGGCATAGGACCAGTTTTTAGTACTTGGTAATGACTTTAGTTGTTCACAATCAACAAGATATATTTTAATACTGGTTTTGTATTGTTCTGCAAGCGCCTTAAATAATCGAGATTGTTCATCGTCAAAATAGTCTGTAAAAACATGAAATGAGAATGAGATATCAGAATTTGTTTTTAATAGTGATGCGATGGAAATTCCACAACCATATAAAAAGTTACGGTCAATGCCATACGAAATATGCAAGCTACTATCAGTAATAACTGCAGCAGATGATGATAAATCAATCTGTGTTGTGACTGCATTTTCCTTATTGAAGAACATGTATTCTATCTCTCTAATTTCGATTGTATTTACAGTGACTTTCTAATTGTACGTTCTTTAATCTTTTCAGCTTTATGGCTGACTTTTTCGATAAGCGCTTGCTCTTGTTTTAAAATTTCTTTTAATGGTAAAGCAAAATAAATCTTCATAAAACGAAAAATATCGCGCTGTGTTAAACCAATATTCAATGAAGAATAATAGAGGCCAATCAAATCTTTGTCACGCCAGCGCATTGGAACGGATGTTCTGAGCTGCGCACGGTGTAAGTCAATCACAGATATTTTTAATTCGTCTTCTTTTTCAGTGAAAGGCAAGTGCAATAAGAAGTGACAAATATAGCAGTCGCGATGGTTAATGCCCGCTTTATGCATACCACGAACCATTTCGGCGACTCGGCGAATAATCATTTGCTTCGTGGGAAATAGCGGAGGTTCATTTAACCAATTTGCACAATAATCTTCCAAACTAATCGTTGGCGTTAAGTCTTCAGTAATAATAAAGGAATGGCGACGAAGTGGATTTATTCCTTTTTGCCCAAAAGCACGCCCATTCATCGTATCGACACCCACTTGCGTAAGTCGATGAATCGCATTCCATTCTCTATCTGCACCTAAAACAGGTAACCGAAAAGAAATCAGGTTCTTCAGGACTTCTTTTAAGGTCGTCCCGTAATGAATTTTGATAAAATAGCTATGGCCTTCTACCTCAAAACGCAGTGTTTTTCGGGTTTCTAATGCACGAAAAACCTCACCGTGTAGTTTATCCGCTTCAATAAATGGGTCTTTATTTTGCCAAAGCGCATCAAAAGGCGGTTTTAATTCAATCATCTTGGCATCCTAAAATAATATCAGCGGCCTTTTGCGGTAGGCTGTATAAGTCTTCCGTATCTGCAAAGTATTGTGCATTTTTAACCCACTGCATGCGCTTATTGGCATCTTCTAAACCATTTTGTAATGCATAATTGAGCTGTGACTGTTCAAAAGGTTCGTTAATAACGACTCCGCACTGGGCTTTTTGAATAAATGAGGCATAACCACAAACTTCAGTGACAATAATCGGTAATCCCGCCGTAATCGCTTCCAGTAAGACAATACCAGCAGCCTCTTGGTAAGCAGGATGCATTAAGATATCGGCCGCAGCCATTAATTCTGCAATATCATTACGCCCACTAAAGAAAGAAACTTGCTGACTAATGCCTAATGTTTCCGCTAAGCGCTGGTATTTAGCGGGCTTATCTTGCCCGACCACCATCAACAAGGTGTTTTTCTTGATATTCTCTGGTAGTGCAGCAAAGGCTCTTAACGTGCGGTCAATGCCTTTACGTTTAAAATCAGAACCCACTTGCAGCAGTAAAAACGCAGACTCAGGGATTTGATTTTTTTGGCGATAAATTCGTTTTGCGTCGGCAATTTGCTTGTCGTATTTACGATCTAAAGCAATACCTGGAGGCAGCATGTGGAAGCGAATGTCTTCAGTTTGGTAGTGCTGTTTAAAATGTTTAATTTGATGTGGCGTTAACATTAATAGCTGAGTGGGTTTACCCACTTCAAAAACCGCTTTTTCAAATGCAGCATAATGCTTATAACGCGGTGTCAGCTTATAGAAAAAGCCTTTTTCTTCAGCAACTTTCTGCGCATAACACACATCCGCAGCATAATAGACGTCCAAGCCAGGCATCTTATTAAAACCCACGATGCGATCAACGGGGTACTGCTTGATATTGGCGAGTACCCAATCACAATACTGTGCATTCCTGCCATGATTCGTGCTTGCAGACACGGGAACAATGATAACCTCAAAACCATCAGGTTTTTCACCTTCCCATGACTGAGTATACACTCGCACGTGATGACCCCGAGATTGGCATTCTGTCGCAATACGTAAAAAATCGCGCTGTAAACCACCAAAAGGGAAGTATTTATACAAACAAAATGCCAATTTCATATTAATACCTTGTCATCATAGAACGAATATTCATTGGCAACAGCTTTTCAGTTGCTTTAATCACATCAGATGCAGGGATAATGGAGAGATATTTTTTATTTCGATCCAACTCATCCCGCGGCGGCATTGTTTCATAATCACCCGCCCAAAATTGCACTGCATGATCTGTCCATGGACGCCAAAATATATGATTGGTTGCACCAAAAAGACATACAATAGGCGTATTTACCGCCGCTGCAATATGCATTGGAGCTGAATCTACGCCAATAAATAGAGCTGCATGTGCAATCAACGCGCCGAGTTCAGGAAACGTCGTTTTACCCGCTAATTCAATCACTGGCTTTGTTTGGCAGCCATTCGCAATATTATTGACACATTCAAGGTCTTCCTTGCTCGGCCCAGAGGTTAATACCACCTGGTAGCCACGTGATTGCAATGCATCAATGACTTCAGAGAATTTCTCATCATCCCAGCACTTAAAAATTTGCCGTGCTGTTGGCTGAATAACCACATAACTACTGTGCACACCTAAATCTAACAATCTTTGGTCAATATTTTTCCAATCATCCGCGGTATAAGACATCGTCAGATTTGTTTTAAGTTCTTTTAATTCCAACGGTTTCAGTACAGATAGATTATTTAAAACCACATGCTCCCCTTCGGGGACGGTTAAATGCGTAAAGCTATTACGCCAATATTTAGAATCACGATGACCAAATTGATGTGAGATTTTTGTTTCAGCAGGAATTGCACGCACCAATAAGCTAACCATCCACTGATCCGCTAAATTCACCACTAAATCGTATTTATTTTTGCGCAGCGTTAAAAGCAATTTAATAAAATTGCACGCTTTACTGACCCCGCTACTTTTTTTATTCGCCATCCCATATAGCGCATTAATTTCGCTGTTTTCAGATAGAATAGGGAGCGTATCCTGATAGAGTAAAACATCAATTTCAGCATCAGGATATTGGTGTTTTAATGAGCTGATAACTGGCGTTGTCAGCAACATGTCCCCATGAAACCGCATCTTGATAACAAGAATTTTTTTAAACTGTTTTTTCACCAGGCACTCTTAGTCAGGTCTATGTATAAAAAGTACAAAACGATAGATATTCGACAATAAATATCATTATTAATTCAACCAATATTTACTATGTTACTACTTTCAGAATAATGGTCATAGCCTCTCGTGCGCATATCTCTGCTCAATCAAAATTTAAGCAAAAAAAAACTCAGCCGAGGCTGAGTTTTTAACGCAGAAAGCAAAATTATTTGATTTTTGCTTCTTTGTAGATCACATGCTTACGAACTACTGGATCGAATTTTTTCAGTTCCAGTTTTTCTGGCATTGTGCGCTTGTTCTTCGTAGTGGTATAGAAGTGACCTGTACCTTCAGAAGAGACCAGCTTGATTTTCTCGCGAATACCTTTAGCCATTTTTTAGCTCCTTAGTACTTCTCACCACGGGTACGCAGTTCAGCAAGAACAGCATCAATACCCTTTTTATCGATAACACGCATACCTTTAGCAGATACACGCAGTGTTACGAAACGTTTCTCAGACTCAACCCAGAAACGGTGAGAGTGCAGGTTTGGCAAAAAACGACGTTTGGTCGCATTTAATGCGTGTGAACGGTTGTTACCGCTCATTGGACGCTTGCCGGTAACTTGGCAGACTCGTGACATGTCTATTCTCCAAAAATCTAATCAGCTCGAGCTTTTTTGTTCTGGGTATGGCCGCCTCGTCAGGCTTAGGAGCCCATCTCAGCAAACTTTCATTGACTGAAAAAACCGTTTATACCTAAATAAAGATTTACAAAGACAAGTAAAAATTTACTGAGATAGGCCCTTCTCGCCAAACCCAAGATCCTTAAAGGTGGCGTAGTATACGCTTTCAATCGTTTTCACTCAAGCCCAACAGCGTAAAAGTTGTCATTTTTTAGGCAAAAAATGATTTTACAACCACCCTCGTTCCACAAAAGAGACACATTGCTTGTGCCCAACTACAAAATGATCAAGTAATTTCACCCCCATAATGGAGCATGCGCTCTGAATTCGCTCAGTCACCTGCCTGTCAGCTGTGCTAGGTTCAGGATTACCTGATGGGTGGTTATGCGCCAAGATGATTGAACTTGCATTCATTTTTATTGCAAAGCGAATAATTTCCCTTGGGTGTACCTCAACGCGATTTAATGTGCCCTTAAACATCTCTTCATGGCAAATAATTTGATTTTGGTTATTCAAAAATAACACAATAAAAACTTCACGCTCTTGCCCTGCAAACAAATCAAGTAACCTAGACTTTAAGAGATCTGGCCCGCTCATCACATCCTCATAAAGAAATTGCTCCGAAAAAAAACGGCGAGCTAACTCACTAACAGCTTGTAGCTGTGTAAATTTGCAATGTCCCATCCCTTTGCATTGCATCAACCGCGCATAGTCTGCTTGAATCAATAGGTACAATGAACCAAACTCCTTAATCAACCGCTCAGCCAGCCTCAAAACGGGTTCTCCTTGGCTACCTGTTCGCAAAAAAATAGCCAACAATTCGGCATCTGAAAGCGTTGCCGCACCATAAGCAAGTAGCTTCTCTCTAGGCGGTAAGTTTTGGTATTCATTCATTATATCATTCGTCCCTGAATTCTCTCTCACCACTTTTATCGAGTTTTCAGTGGAAAACAATTGTGTTCGTGAGGCTTTGCGTAGCGCTTCGCAAAAATAATAAGTTGATGCGAAATCGAGCGCTCCCCCTAAACGTGCAATGTGGTAATATGCCGTTCATGTTGAGCAAAGTGGATAAAAATAATGAATCAACTATCACTATTGGGTAAACAGATAGTTATTGGTATCAGTGGGGGCATCGCCGCCTATAAAATTCCAGAACTGACACGTCGCTTGCGTGACCAAGGCGCGATTGTTCGTGTCGTTATGACTCAAGGCGCAAAGGCCTTTATTACCCCTCTGACCTTGCAAGCTGTTTCCGGTCACCCTGTTGCTGACGACTTATTAGATCCCGCCGCTGAAGCCGCAATGGGCCACATTGAGCTCGCAAAATGGGCTGACTTAATTATTTTAGCCCCAGCAACTGCGGATTTAATTGCTAGACTTAATGCAGGGATGGCAAATGACTTGCTTACCACAATATGCCTTGCCAGCGCAGCTCCCATTGCGATAGTGCCTGCAATGAACCAGCAAATGTACCGTGCACATGCAACACAAGATAATTTAACCAGATTGAAACAACGCCAATGTATAATTTGGGGGCCAGATGACGGCAGTCAAGCTTGTGGTGATATTGGCCCTGGTCGCATGATTGATCCGCTCGAAATTGTTCGTTTGGCTGGTGAATATTTCAATCCTAAGCTAGATTTACAAGGCATCAAACTGATGATCACCGCTGGTCCAACTCGTGAAGATTTAGACCCTGTGCGTTTTATCAGCAATCACAGCTCAGGAAAAATGGGGTTTGCTATCGCACAAGCAGCAAGCCAACGAGGCGCTGATGTGACATTAATTTCAGGGCCAGTTAACCTCCCGACACCAATGGGTGTGAATCAAATAAATGTTATTAGCGGGTTAGATATGTATGAGCAAGTTCATCAATCTATCGCTGAACAAGATATTTTTATTGGCTGTGCTGCTGTTGCAGATTATCGAGCCAAAACTGTCGCTGAAAATAAAATTAAAAAACAAGGTGATGAGTTCACTATTACACTAGTGAAAAACCCAGATATTGTCGCTAGTGTCGGTGCTCTTACCAAAAATAGACCTTACGTTGTCGGATTTGCAGCTGAAACCCAAAATGTGGAAGAATATGCACGCCAAAAACGACAACAAAAACAATTAGATTTAATTTGTGCCAATGATGTTTCCCTTGCAGATAATGGGTTTAATAGCGATAACAACGCATTACACCTATTTGATGCCAATGGTGATACTCGGTTGCCACATAGCAGTAAAATTGAATTAAGCCACTATTTACTTGACGAGATACTTCAACGTTATGAAAAAAATTGACCTAAAAATCCTTGATAGCCGTATCGGTAACGAATTTCCTTTGCCAACTTATGCAACAACAGGCTCCGCAGGCTTAGATTTGCGTGCTTGCCTTGATGCACCGATTGATTTAGCGCCAGGTCAAACCGAATTGATTCCAACAGGTTTGGCGATTCATATCGCTGATGAAAGTCTCGCTGCGGTTATTCTCCCTCGCTCAGGATTAGGCCATAAACACGGTGTTGTGCTTGGAAACCTTGTCGGTCTTATTGACTCCGATTATCAAGGTCAACTCATGGTTTCTGTTTGGAACCGTGGCGACAAAACTTTTACTGTAGAGCCGGGTGAACGTATGGCCCAAATGGTTTTTGTTCCTGTTGTTCAAGCTGAATTTAATATTGTTGATGACTTTGATGCAACAGAACGTGGTGCAGGCGGCTTTGGCCACTCAGGTCGCCAATAAATAAAATATTCTGACATTTAATATGCTATATAGAACCTACTTTAGGTTCTATATTTATGAATCAAAACAATCAGTCGCATATTACTGAACAGGAAAATTGTTCAAATTTTACTTATACTCTCTACATTTTTAAATCTATTTTGCTCTGTAAGTCTCTTTACTAAGAGCAAAATTTTGGATAGTTTGTTTTGCTGTTTTAGCAGGGGTCTAATTAGACATGGCAGAAAAAGCGACAACACAAAAACGTAACAGACGTGATGAGATCTTACAGGCTCTTGCGTTAATGTTAGAAAGTAGTGATGGTAGCCAACGCATTACGACTGCAAAACTTGCAGCCACCGTTGGTGTTTCAGAAGCAGCGTTATATCGTCATTTTCCCAGTAAAATGAAAATGTTTGATAGCCTTATTGGGTTTATCGAAGACTCACTGGTTTCGCGTATCAATCTGATTTTAAATGATGAAAAAGATACCATCATTAGAATTAAATTAATGTTAGCGTTAATTTTAGGATTTTCAGAGAAAAACCCTGGCTTAACGCGTATAATGACAGGTCATGCGCTTATGTTTGAACAAGACAGGCTGCAAGACCGTATTAACCAATTGTTTGAGCGAATTGAATCTCAATTACGCCAAGTGTTAAAAGAGAAAAAAATACGCGATGGTCATGGCTTTGTGCATGATGAATCGCTACTGGCCTCTCAACTGCTCGCTTTTTGCGAAGGCATGCTATCACGCTTCGTACGTTCCGAATTTCGTTATCGACCGACTGTCGAGTTCGAAGCGCGCTGGCCTTTAATTTTAGCTCAGTTACAATAACCAATTATTAGTACTACTCACCCCGCCCGTTTTTTGGGCGAGGGGATTTTTTTAAATACCGTACTGCTCTCTATAAGCTTTCATCGCCACTAAGTGCGCTTCCATACCTTCTTGTTCAGAAAGATACGTAATCAAATCGCTCATCGTAATGATTGAATAGACTTTGCAGCTATAGTCACGCTCAACCTCTTGTACAGCAGAGATTTCCCCTTTTCCTTTTTCTTGGCGGTCTAAACACAGTAAAACGCCATTCAGAGTCGCTTTTTGCTGCTTAATAATTTCCATCGATTCACGGATTGCAGTACCTGCTGTGATCACATCATCAACGACAACAACACGTCCTTGCAGAGGGCTACCAACTAATACACCACCCTCACCATGATCTTTAGCTTCCTTACGGTTAAAGCAATATGGCATATCGATGTCATGGTGTTCAGCGAGAGCGACTGCCATGGTAGTTGCAATTGGAATACCTTTATAGGCAGGCCCAAAAATTACATCACATTCAATTGCGCTCTCTTGCAGTGCTTGTGCATAAAAACGACCGACAAGTGCCAGATCACGTCCAGTATTAAATAACCCTGCATTAAAAAAGTAAGGGCTTTTGCGACCTGATTTCAGCGTAAACTCACCAAATTTCAGTACCTGTTTTTTCATGGCAAGTTCAATAAAATCGCGCTGATAGGCTTTCATTGGTCATTCTCCTCATTGATGACAATTATGTATATTTAATCTGTTATTTTGCTGACTACGTTATCTGCCATTTTGCAGACATAAAAAAGGCGACTTTTCAGCCGCCTATTTAATCATTAATTTATTTCAGCGCTTCTCGCTGAGCTTCAAAAATCGTATCGAGCCCTGTTTTGGCTAATGCCAATAGAGCCAACAACTCTTCATGGCTAAACGGTTCGCCTTCTGCGGTGCCTTGCACTTCAATCATGCGGCCATCATCCATCATCACAACATTCATGTCCGTTTCAGCGGCAGAATCCTCAACGTACTCAAGGTCGCAAAGGGCTTCTTGGTTCACAATTCCGACCGAAACTGCGGCAACCATAGACTTCAGAGGACTTTTCGCAATTTTCCCCTGAGCAACCATATTATTCAGTGCGTCCACCAGTGCCACACATGCGCCTGAAATAGCCGCAGTACGTGTACCGCCATCGGCTTGGATAACATCACAATCCAACGTGATGGTGAATTCACCCAATTTTTTCAAATCAACCGCTGCACGTAAAGAACGTGCTATCAAACGTTGGATTTCCATTGTGCGGCCAGTTTGCTTACCACGAGCAGCTTCACGTTGGTTACGTGAATTTGTTGCGCGCGGTAACATGCCGTACTCAGCGGTTACCCAACCTTGTCCTTGGCCTTTTAAGAAGCGAGGAACGCCCTCTTCTACCGTTGCATTGCATAACACCTTGGTGTCGCCAAACTCAATAAGAACAGAGCCTTCTGCGTGTTTTGTATAATTGCGCGTGATGGTAATCGGGCGCATTTGGTCCGCTTGTCTATCTGCTGGGCGCATGGTGTTATCTCCGTTATCAACTCAAATTGGGACGCATTATACGTCCTTAAAACGATAATGCCTATCCTGTCATCTCTCATAGCGCTATAATCCCATTATCTTATCGATAATAGGAACGAATTATGATCCGTAGTATGACCGCTTTTGCCCGCCGTGATATCAAGGGTGAATGGGGGAATGCGGCCTGGGAGCTGCGTTCCGTAAACCAACGTTATTTAGAAACGTATATCCGTTTACCTGAACAATTCAGAAGCCTTGAACCCGTTATTCGCGAGCGTCTTCGTTCACGTTTAACTCGCGGAAAAGTGGAATGTAACCTGCGTTTTGAATTAGATGGTGCAAACCGTGGTGAATTAATTCTTAACGAACAATTAGCGCGCCAATTAATTAGCGCAGCAAATTGGGTTAAAAATTACAGCCACGAAGGTGAAATCAACCCGTTAGAGATTTTACGTTGGCCGGGAGTCATGTCGGCTGGCGAACAAGATTTAGACGCCATCAGCGAACAATTAATGGCCGGTTTAGATGAAACTATCGATGCCTTTATCCAGAGCCGCGAAGCCGAAGGGGCTTCATTGCATGCTTTAATCGAGCAGCGCCTTGATGGTGTTCTCGTTGAAGTGGCTAAAGTGCGTAAACATATGCCTGAAATTCTGCAATGGCAGCGTGACCGCCTGCAAAGTAAGCTCGAAGAAGCTGAAATTCAAGTAGACAATAACCGTTTAGAGCAAGAGCTAATTTTGCTTGCCCAACGTGTTGATGTTGCTGAGGAATTAGATAGATTAGAGGCGCACGTTAAAGAAACGCGTAATATTTTGAAGAAAAAAGAAGCCAATGGCCGCCGCCTTGACTTTATGATGCAAGAATTTAACCGTGAATCGAATACATTAGCGTCAAAATCGATTAACAGTGAAGTAACGACTTCTGCCGTTGAACTGAAAGTATTAATCGAACAAATGAGAGAACAGATTCAGAATATTGAATAATATCTCTGACAGTAATGCATGAATAAGCCAATTAATACTCTGTATAAATTGGCTTTTTTTATTTTCCTAAAATCACCAAATAACCTGAAATAGGTAGCAAAACCCTCAATTTTGGAATGAAAATCGCATAAACCGCCTTAACATTGCTATTTTTTGAAAACCCCTAGGCACTCAAATAATCTCCACGGTAAACTATCTTTCTTCCCCAAAAAATCACTTACTCAAAAATTGGAGCGTAAAATGGTACCGCAACAACCTTTTGAAGATATTAGAAAAACAGATAATTCAGGTAATGAATACTGGTCAGCGAGAGAACTCGCTCCCTTACTCGATTATAAAGAATGGCGTAACTTTCAAAGAGTTCTCAATAAAGCAATACAAGCTTGTGAAGCTAGTCATCAAGCCCCCTCAGACCATTTTGTTAGCATCAACAAAATGGTCACTTTAGGCTCTGGAGCACAACGTGAATTAGATGATATTAATCTCTCACGTTACGCCTGCTACCTTGTCGTTCAAAATGGCGATCCGAGTAAACCCGTCATTGCAGCTGGGCAAACCTATTTTGCACTGCAAACAAGGCGCCAAGAGCTCAACGATAACGCTTCATTTAAACAATTAAAGGAGGATGAAAAACGGTTATTTTTACGTAATGAACTGAAAGAACACAATAAACTTCTTGTAGAAACAGCCCAACAAGCAGGGGTCTCAACAGGCATCGATTTTGCTGTTTTTCAAAATCATGGTTATCGCGGGTTGTATGGTGGGCTTGACCAAAAAGGCATTCACCAACAGAAAGGTTTAAAAAAATCACAGAAAATACTCGACCATATGGGTTCAACAGAGCTTGCTGCTAACTTGTTTAGAGCCACTCAAACTGATGAAAAGCTCAAACGAGATAACATTCAAAGTAAAACAGAAGCGAATAAAACTCACTTTGAAGTAGGCCAAAAAGTAAGAGAGACGATTCAAGAGCTTGGCGGTACCATGCCAGAGAATTTACCAACGCCACAAAAAAGCATAAGGCAGCTTGAGCAAACAGAGGTGAAAAAAAAGAAAATTGACAAATAACACCTATGTTAACTCTAGAAACGTCTGCGTATTTCTAGAGTTAACGACTTTCTGCTGCGATAAGTGCCTAATTCCCCTATCTTGCCAATAAAAATAACTCATTGATTAATAAAAATTAATTTACATTAATTATTTTTCTATTGAAAAACATGAGCTCGCTCATAAATTCACCAAATGTTTTGATTCCAATCACAGATAACAAAACAGATCTTTGACAGAACAATAACCCGTTATTAACATCCATCTTGTATACAAGTTGAATTCAATATAAATACAACAAAATTAATTACCTCTACAGACCAATAAAAAAGGTAAGACTATGTCATACAAAGACTCTGTGATAGTACCTACAGCGAAGGACTCACCAGGGCGTTTACGCTGGGGATTAGCAGCAATATTTTTTATTATCGGTTTAATTGCCTATATGGATCGCGCCAATATTTCCATTGTTGCGGAACATATGATGACCGATTTAGGCATGAGTAAGGTTCAATTTGGTTTTTTAGGCGCATTATTTTCTTTAGGTTATGCATTAGCGCAAATACCAAGTGGAATATTAGCGGAACGCTTTGGTAGTCGATTAATAGCAACAATAAGCTTATATATTTGGTCTGCATTTACCATTCTAACGGTGGTTGCACCAACTTATATCTGGCTATGTATCGTGCGTTTTCTCTTTGGTGTTGGTGAAGCGCCGTTATATCCTTCAAATGCGGTTTTTAATACTTGGTGGTTCCGCCAAAATGAAAAAGCCAGAGCAGCAAGCTTCTTATTAGCGGGTTCTTATTTCGGCCCTGTCATCGCGCCAACTCTCACAGTTTTCATCATGATTTCTTTTGGTTGGCACGCCGTTTTCTACATCTTTGGGGTCATTGGTATTTTAATTGGATTGATCTGGTACTTCTGTGCTCGAAACAAACCTGAACAGCACCCTAAAATCTCACAAAGCGAAATCGCCTTTATACAAAGTGGCCGAACAATCAGTGAAAATGGTGGTGAGGATGTCAAAGCACCATGGCGTAAGTTCATGAAAGAACGTCCGTTTTGGGCCGTTGGATTTCAATACTTTTTTGTCGCCTATATGACCACGTTATTCATGATTTGGTTACCAACTTACCTGCAAGAAGCACGCGGATTTTCACTAACACAAATGGGTGTTGCGGCAAGTTTCCCATGGTTAGCCATTTGTATTGCCGTACTGACTGCGGGTTCAGTATCTGACTGGCTACTCAACAAAGGTTACTCCCAATTAGTCGCAAGGGGCTACATCGCTATTACAGGTTTCATCCTATTTATCGTGGGAATTTGTGGCGCAGCCCAAACGGAAAGCGCCGTTGCAAGTGTCGCATGGCTCACCCTTGCTCTTGGCTCTTTAGGCCTGCCCGTTGTGACATCTTGGGCAATCGCCGCGGATAAGGGACGCCAATACGCGGGCTCAGTAAGCGGATGGATGAACCTGTGGGGTAATTTAGGAGGTGTCATCTCCCCAATTTTATGTGGTTGGCTGGCTCAACACTTTGGCTGGACAGTCGCCTTACTTTTCAATGTGATACCTATTAGTTTAGCGATTATTTGCTGGTTCTTCATTCAACCTGACAAGCCTCTTGCGGCTGCTGTAGAGCAAAATTAGTTTTACTCACACTCTCTAAATAATATAACGAATAA
Organism: Providencia sp. R33; assembly: GCF_019343475.1. Taxonomy (NCBI): domain Bacteria; kingdom Pseudomonadati; phylum Pseudomonadota; class Gammaproteobacteria; order Enterobacterales; family Morganellaceae; genus Providencia; species Providencia sp. R33. The sequence goes on from NZ_CP072453.1 coordinate 3,666,253, forward strand.
AGGTGCCCTATGTTTACATTAAATCCTCGAGTTACCTGTTTTAATCAAGAAGTGATCGAAAGCTGCCGTGATGTTTGTCCTTCAACAATTGGCCATATGACTGATTTTGGTTTTATCAAAACGCTACGCCCACAAATTGAAAAGAATCAGTTTATTGGTCATGCAGTAACTGTACGCATTCCGCATATGGACTCTTCAGCAGTACATAAAGTTTTTGATATCGTTCAAGAAGGCGATGTAGTTTGCATTGATATGTCGGGAGATTATGACCGCGCCTGTTGGGGGGAGATGGTGTCTTATATGGCACGAGCGAAAAAAATTGCTGGGGCTGTTATCGATGGTTGTGTAACGGATATCAAAGCGCTGCGTGAGATTGGTGTTCCCGTATTTGCCCGCAAAGTCAGTCCGCTAACAACTCGAATCCTAGGCATTGAAGGCGCAATCAACGTGCCAATCAGTGTCGATGGCGTCACTATCCACCCAGGTAATTTAATTATTGCAGATGGTGATGGCATTTTAGTCGCTGATGAAGTGACATTACAAGAATATCGCCAACGCGCACTTAATGCACAACATGCTGAAATTGATGTAAAAAAACGTATTGATGCGGGTGAAACCTTAGCGGCTATCTCAGGCGCTGCAAAATATTTCGAATAAGGAGTCGACATGAAAGTTGCAATTGCCCAATTAGCCAGTAGCCCTAATAAAGAGCAGAATTTAAAAAAAGCCTGTGATGCTATCCAAAAAGCGGCCCAGGGTGGCGCGGATTTAGTGCTATTACCTGAAATGTTTATGGCGTTTGTCCCCGCGGACAGTGGTATCAGCTATGCCGACGTCGCAGAGAATGTTGATGGCCCTTTTGTTTCTCAGCTGGCCAAGACAGCAAAAGAACATGGGATTTACGTGGTTTGCGGTATTTATGAGCGTGCTGAAAATGAGCCTAAACGCGCATTTAACACCACCATTATGTTAAACCGACAAGGGGAACTGATTTACCACTATCAAAAAACCCATTTATACGACGCATTTTCTTACCAAGAATCGCTCAATATTATTCAAAGCCACAATGAGTTGAAGCCTGTTGAAACCGAATTTGGAAAAATTGGTATTTTAGTATGCTATGAGCTTCGTTTCCCTGAAGTTGCTCGTAAATTAGCGTTAGCTGGGGCAGACTTACTCTTAGTACCAACAGCATGGGTCAATGGGCCTCTCAAAGAAGAACACTACCAAACCCTCGTAAAAACCCGTGCTTTAGAAAATACCATTCCTGTTTGTGCGTGCGACCAAACTGGCAATATTTTTATTGGTCGTAGCTTAATTTGTGATGCCCTCGGCGTAACGATTGCTTCTGCGGGCTATGATGAAACGGTGTTCTTCGCTGAAATTTCACCTGAGCACACGGCTGAAACACGACAAAAATTACCCTGTATGGAAAACCGTCGCCCTGAATTATATTAACTCAATCAAAGCCGGCATGGATGCTGGTTTATCATCCATATTATTATCAGTAATTAGCCGATATTTGCTTGCTATCTAAACAATATAAAGCTAGTGCTTTGCTTGTATACCAGTCTATTCCTTTCTATACTCACTGAAATTTCTACTTTTGACGCAAGATCCTAATGAAAGATAAACCACTCAGCCAACAAGCCTATACGGCAATTAAACATAAAATTCTCAGTAAGCAGTTTGGCGAGGAAAGCTACACCTCTGAAAACAGCTTAGTAGAAGAGCTTGGAATGAGCCGCACGCCAATTCGCGAAGCACTATATCAGTTGCAGAATGAAGGTTTGGTTAAAATTATTCCCCGCAAAGGGGTATTTATCCAAAAACTGTCTTTAAAAGAAACGCGGGATAATTATGATTTACGCTTAGCCATTGAGTCTCATGCCATTAAACTTGTTCGTGATTATTTAACTGAAGAGCATTTCGCCAGTTTAGGAGCCATTATTGAACAGCAAAAAGCCCTACTTGCGGAAAATAATTACCAAGGTTGGATTAAAGAAGATGAACGCTTTCACCGCTTCTTTCTAGAGCTACTCGATAACACCGTCTTTTTAGATTTAGCCGATAATATTCGCCAACGTGTTTATTTCCAGCCAGATCCCATTTACCGTAATGAATATTATTTTGAGTCCACACGCCAACATCAGCAACTTGTTGAGCAGCTGAAGGAAAAAGCCTTCTCTCAAGCAGAAGAAACCCTAACAGAGCATATTTTACGGGGTAAACGTAACTACGTTTAGTTGAATTGCACCAAAAAGAAAAAGCCAACTTAATGGCTTTCTCTTTTTAGGCTTGATCTTGATTTTTAGCCGTTAATCTTAGCTCGCTTTGGCTTCCTTCATTGCCGCGTCTTTATCGTGGCTATAATGGAATGTAAACTGGAAAATAATTGCTAAAACAATGGTGTAAGATGAGAATACCAGCCAAATCATTTGCCAATCTTTAATACCGTCAACAGTATAGTAATCGACAACTAATCCGCTAAGAATTGCGCCAAAATATGCCCCGACGCCGTTCACCATGGTCATAAATAATCCTTGGGCACTCGCACGCATTCGTGTATCAACTTCTCGTTCGATAAAAATAGAGCCTGATATATTAAAGAAATCAAATGCACAACCATACACAATCATCGACATAATTAAGAACATCAAACCAATCGCTGATGGGTCTCCGAAGGCAAAGAAACCAAATCGCAATGTCCATGCAAACATACTTAATAGCATAACGGTTTTAATGCCATAGCGTTTTAAGAAGAATGGGATTGCTAGAATAAAACACACTTCAGCCATTTGTGAGACAGATAATAAAATGGAGGGGTATTGCACCACTAAACTATCTTGATACAACGGATTGAGCCCAAAGTCGTGTAAGAATGGGTTCCCAAACGTATTGGTAATTTGTAAAACCGCACCAAGTAACATCGCAAATAAGAAGAATACGGCCATTATCGGTTTTTTAAATAACACTAACGCATCTAAACCAAGTTTACTCATCCAGCTACTTGAAATGGCTTTTTTATTCACGTCAATTTTTGGTAGCGTTAGGGAATATGCAGCTAATAGCAATGAACAACCACCTGCAATATAAAGTTGCATGCTACTGAGTTCGAATTTTAATAAACTGATACTCCACATGGCGATAATAAACCCAACAGTTCCAAATACACGGATTGGTGGGAAATTACTGACCGAATCCAATTGGTATTGGCTTAATGACGAGTAGCTAATGGTATTTGAAAGCGCAATTGTCGGCATAAAAGCCATCGCATTTACCAACATCACCCAAAACATCACCGATGAGCTGGTGACTGTCGCGGCATAAAATAGCGCAGCTGCTCCTATCAAATGGCAAATCATATATAAGCGATTTGCTGGGATATATTTATCCGCAATAATTCCGATAAGCCCTGGCATTAAAATAGCCGCTATGCCTTTAGAACTATAAACTAAACCAACTTCAGCACCTGAGAAACTCAAGGTTTTCATCATATACGAGCCGAGCGTAACTAACCAACTTCCCCAAACAAAATATTGTAGGAAAAGCATGATTTTCAAGCGGGATTTAATATTCATACGAAGCTCCGTTTGGAGTTACATTTGTTTATTTTTATTTTCAGCTCGGCGATAGCCACCCCCATTAAGATGACGGCGACACCAACAAACTGAATGAATTCGAGGGGTAATTGCAAAACAGTCACTGAGAGCAAAATAGTGACGGGTAACTGCATTGAGCTCACAATGGTCGCTAAACTTGTTCCAATAAGGGGAGTGCCTTTAGCAAACATCCACATACCGAAGAAAGAACCAAAGAAAGCCAGAGGTAATCCATAAGTAAAGAATAACGATTGGAACACTGAGGCACTAAATAAGAAGGTCGGTGGCACAATAATGGATGTCAAAATAGCCCCGCCCGTTACCATAATCGCTGAACGCATCATTGGGTCGGTCTTTACAGCCAATGCGCCGCTCACATAAACCCGTATCGCATTGGATAATGCTGCACATAATCCTAATAAAACCCCCGCCCAGTGAAATACAATTTCTTGGCTATTTAATAACCCAGTTGCCAGTACGGTGCCTATTAAAATGACCACTACAGAAACAATTGTCATTAATGGTGGAATTTGACGGTTTATGACTGCATTAATTGCGACGCCCATCCAGGTAAATTGCAGAAATAGCACCACGCCTAATGCAGGGGACAAATATTGTAACGATGCATAATATAATAAGCCCGTTAACCCTGTTGTCGTCCCCGTGAGTAACATCAATAAACCTTGTTGCCGAGTTGGCCACACTAAACGCGCTTTTTTTATTAATGCGCCGACAACGACAAAGAACCACAACAAAATCGCGCCGAGTACTGTTTGGCTACCAATCACATCATTTAAGGAATAACCTGCGCGATAAGCCAGTACAACTAATGTTGAAAGAATGCCATAACTACAAGCGCCTAAAGAAACTAAAATCAGACCTTTAAATTTCATTTCAATATTCACCCTATCTATAATTACAGCATCTTTATTTTATTTTGAGAAAAAGAATCTTTAAATTAGAAACGCGCGATCACACCAGTGACTAATTTCAAGAATGTCGCTTTCACTTTTTCTGCGGTTTCAATCACTTCATCATGGCTTAACGGTTGTTCCAAAATACCGCATGCCATATTGGTTAAACAGGAAATTCCGACTGTTTTAATTTGCGAGTGATGAGCAACTAAGGCTTCAGGCACCGTCGACATCCCCACTGCATCAGCCCCTAATATTCTGATCATGCGAATTTCTGCTGGGGTTTCGTACGTCGGGCCAGTCCACCATGCATAAACACCTTCACGCACAGAAACACCTTGTTCAGAGGCAACATCTTTGATTGTCTGACGTAGTTCTTTGTTGTAAACCTCGCTCACATCTAGGAAACGAACACCCAACTCAGGGTTATTAGGCCCCATTAATGGGTTATTCGCAGTCAGGTTAATGTGATCGGTAATAATCATCAGGTCACCTGGGTTGAAATCGGTATTTACTGCACCACAGGCGTTAGTGATAATTAATTTTTCAACACCGAGTGCTTTCATCAAACGCACAGGGAAAGTAACTTGGTCTAATGAAAAACCTTCGTAATAGTGAAAACGGCCTTTCATTGCAACCACAGTTTTGCCCGCAATTGTACCAATCACTAATTCATTCGCATGGCCAACCGCCTCAGACTTAGCAAAGTGAGGAACCTCGCTATAAGGAATATGCACTGCATTTTCGAGAGTGTCTGCAAATGGGCCCAATCCAGAGCCTAAAATGATCCCGACCGTTGGTTTCATATCTGTGCGTGACTGAATAAACTTTAAGCTTTCTAAAATATCATTGGTCTGGTGCATGGCTATCTCCAAATTTAAAATCGAATATAGATTGTTAAAATCGATCATAGCGCAATTTTAAAACAGAACAGAGATCTTAATCTCATTTTAAGAAAAAGTTTTTAGGTATGATGTGTCACATGATGCAGAACTTTGTGCGTAGATTTGCTAGTCTTAAGCCCAATGGTTGGAACGAAAAGGAGTGAGGCGCTTGCTACATACATTATTAAATGAATTTCGCACCTCAAAAAATTCAAAAACGCAAAAATTGAAAGTACTTTACCGGTTGATCCTCAAACATGGCCCCATTCGAGCCGAAATGCTCGCCACGCTCGCGAGTATGAAGCCAGCTACCTGTGCAAGATTGCTAGATGAGCTAAGTAAATGCCAATTAATTTCAACCTCAGAGCTAGGGGAGTCTACTGGAGGGCGGAAACCCATTCTGTACAGTATCAACCCAGCAGATGGCTACCTTGTTGGTATTGAGATGAGTGATATTTATTCCACCATTGTTCTACAAAACCTAAAACTCGAAATTTTAGGGATGGTGAAAGTCAAATATGAGCACTTGGAAACGGCTGAAAATATGATTGACCATCTACTTGGTAAAGTAGACTCACTCCTTGCAGAGCACCAACTAAGCGTAGAAAACCTACTCGGTATCGGTATTGCTATCGACCATATTTTAGAGCGCGACAAACTCCCCTATCATCAATATAACTCGCGCATTAAAGGGCTCTACGGCTACATTACGCAAAAAGTCCCTTGCTTTGTGCTACTAGGAAGCGGGATCAGTTTTGCCGCTTTTGCCGAATACCGATTACGTTACACGTCTGATAGCCAACGATTTTTATTTACTACCTGCGATACAGACATTCGCAGTTGCACGATCATCAATAATCATTACGCGCCAGCGCCGATCAGTACCGCACAGGCCTTTGGCCACACAACTATTGATATCAATGGGCAACGCTGTGAGTGCGGCTCGTTTGGCTGCTTAAAACAATACAGCTCGTTATCTGCGATTAAATCTCGCGTGATCCAGCAGCTCAGATTAGGTAGAAATTCCGTCATTAATGAGCTAGTTAATAATGAGTCTGACATTAACTACCACACAATTTTCCAAGCTCTGACATTAAACGACCCTATTTGCCTCGAAGCGCTTGAAGAAGCCGCTTATTATTATGGAATCGCTATCGCGAATGCCATTTTAACCACTCAGGCTGATGTCGTTGTTTGTGGCGGAACCTTAACACCAAAAAATCATTTCTTTGAAATGACGAAAAAGTCCGTTGAAGGGAAACTCGCTTCCTTCCCCCATATCCAAACACGTATTTATGCAGCCAATGATTCTTATGAAATTGTCGCACAAGGTGCGGGTGGGATGGTGATGGAAAAATACCTCTGCGATTAACTGCGTCTTTCATTCAACGGGATAGAGTGTAAAATCAATTCACTATTTTATGCTCTATCACGCTAAATGAGGGGATCATGTCCGAATTTGAATACATCAACGACACTGTAAAATCACAGATATTACAACAAATTAACGAAAAATCCCCTCTCGTTCACTGCATGACCAATGATGTCGTTCAAACCTTTACGGCAAATGTCCTGTTAGCGCTAGGTTGTTCTCCTGCCATGGTCATTGAACCTGAAGAAGCTGAACAATTTGCCTCCATAGCAAACAGTTTATTAATCAATGTGGGAACACTCACGGCGGATAGGCAACAAGCAATGAAACGCGCTGTACACAGTGCCAATACCGCGCAAAAACCTTGGGTTCTTGACCCCGTTGCCGTTGGTGCCCTCACTTTTCGTACCCACTTTTGCCATGAGCTTCTTGGCCTTAAACCTGCTGCAATTCGCGGCAATGCATCCGAAATTATGGCATTAGCCGGTGTTAGCCTCGGAGGTCGGGGCGTAGACTCCCTAAACTCCACGAATGATGCCCTTCCTGCCGCACAATTACTGGCCAAACAAGCGAATACGATTGTCGCCATCAGTGGTGAAATTGATTATATCACTGATGGCGTACGTACAATTGCGGTCGAAGGTGGAGATATTTTGATGACCCGTATCGTTGGGACGGGATGCGCACTATCTGCCGTCGTTGCCGCTAGCTGTTCGTTATCTGGTGATAGACTACAACATGTTGCAACCGCTTGTGCACTAATGAAACAAGCAGGAAAAACGGCGACACAGCGCTGCCGCGGTACGGGTAGCTTTATTCCTGAGTTTTTGGATGCGCTTTATCAGTTAAATCAATAAAATCGCCAATAAGAAAACTCAATTTAGGCTATCGCCGAGTTTTCTTACCTCGTAGTTTTCTTGACCAATGGCGGAAATTGTCCCTAAAGCTAATGAATCGATAAGTTCCACTTTTTTTGTCTGGCTCTATGCCATAAAAACGCTTTAATGCGATTAAGTCATTGGCTTTACATATGGTTAAATTTCCATAATCAGACAAATCAATCACTTTTAATCCATCTTCTGTCAAAACAAAGTTACCTGCATGGATATCATTTGAAGACAAGCCATAGTGATGAAGTTGCTCAATGACCGATTTCATTTCAGGATAATAAGGCGTTAAATCATCCAGTTCTGATAAAACTGTCCCTTCGACATATTCAGCAATAATCCACGTTTCAACAGATTCACGATATTGCATTTTTTCCGCCACAAAATAGATGTCATTTGTCACGGTACAACCCTGATTTTGTGCAGAGACTAAACGCGTTAATAAACGTGAATAGAATGGGCCAGATAGCATACGCATTACTCGCTTTTCTATGCGCTTGTCCCGCTCTTTTTCGCACTTGATAATATAATTTCGACCATTTAGCGAAATACGCTCGACACTTCGCTCTGGATTTCCACTGCCTAAATCTTTGCTAGCAATTTTTCCATCAATATAGTCAATCATGACTTGCCAAAAATCAATATCACCTGCTTTTTGGTAAGTCATGAAGTCGTTTCTTTGTTTTTTTATAATTTTTTGCATGACGACAACGCCCGTTTTTTAGTCAATCGGCGGATGCTAACAAATGAAAAAGGACATTTCTTAGCGATTCTTGCAAAAACGGCTTTGAAAAGAGGGATGTTGCGAGTTACCGCACAAAATGAGCGGTTTTTATGGAGAGAAAAGAGGAAGAATAGGTTGGCAAACAACCAACCCATTCAGGGAATCAATATTTAGTCATTGCCAAATAAATCGCGTGTATACACTTTGTCTGCCACATCTTCGATTTCAGGCACCATACGGTTAGCCAAAATGATGTCGCATTGAGCTTTAAATTCCGCTAAGTCATTGACCACTTTTGAACGGAAAAACTCGGTTTCTTTCATCACTGGCTCATACACCACCACTTCAATGCCTTTAGCTTTGATGCGTTTCATGATGCCTTGCACCGCAGAGGCGCGGAAGTTATCTGACCCTGCTTTCATCACTAAGCGATAGACACCGACTTTACGTGGTGCTTTAGCAATAATCGCGTCAGAGATGAAGTCCTTACGGGTGCGGTTGGATTCCACAATCGCGTTAATCAGGTTATTCGGCACGTCATCGTAGTTGGCCAGCAATTGTTTGGTATCTTTCGGTAAACAATAACCGCCGTAACCGAATGACGGGTTGTTATAATGGCTGCCAATACGTGGGTCTAAGGATACACCTTCAATTATTTGGCGTGCATTTAAACCACGGCTCTCTGCGTAGGTGTCTAACTCGTTAAAGTAGGCTACACGCATCGCTAAGTAGGTGTTAGCAAACAGTTTAATGGCTTCGGCTTCCGTTCCATCGGTGAATAGAACCGGAACGTCTTTTTTGATGGCGCCTTCAAGCAGCAAATCAGCAAAAATTTGCGCGCGCTCAGAGCGCTCACCCACCACAATACGGGATGGGTGCAGGTTATCCCACAATGCGCGGCCTTCACGTAGAAATTCTGGGGAGAAAATCACGTTGGTGTAGCCAAATTCTTCCCGTAAACGTGCGGTAAAACCAACAGGAATGGTCGATTTGACGATAATCGTCGCAGTTGGGTTGATTTCATTCACATCGTGAATAACGGATTCCACCGATTTGGTATTGAAATAGTTGGTTTTTGGGTCGTAGTCTGTCGGTGTCGCAACAATGACATACTGTGCGCCTGTATAAGCTTCTACTTTATCTTCCGTGGCACGGAAATGCAGTGTTTTTTCTGTTAAAAATTGTTCAATCTCCGTGTCGACAATCGGCGATTGGTGGTTGTTTAACATCACCACTTTTTCGGGAATAATATCTACTGCAACCACTTCGTGGTGTTGTGACAGTAACATGGCGTTAGATAGACCGACGTAGCCAGTCCCTGCGATTGCTATTTTCAAACTTGCCTCTCGAATCCTGCTACAGGATTACAGGTTATTGATATTATTGATGGTAATAAGAGCGATACCAGTCAACAAACGCCTGAACACCCTGTTCAATAGAAATTTGTGGGTGATAACCTGTCACATTAAACAGGTCCTCGGTATCTGCCCAAGTTGTGTATACATCCCCTGCCTGCATCGGTAAAAAGTTTTTAATCGCTTCTTTACCAAGCGCTTTTTCCAGTGCAGTAATAAAATCAATTAATTTAACTGGCTTCCCATTACCGATATTATAGATACGATATGGCGCGCTGCTTTGCTCTGGCGATGTCGAATGATTATTTGGATCTGCTTGGGGAATTATATCTGAAATCCGGATCATCCCCTCGACAATATCATCAACAAACGTGAAATCGCGGCTGAGATTGCCGTTATTATAAACATCGATTGGTTCACCCGCTAAAATGGCTTTGGTGAATTTGAATAGCGCCATATCCGGGCGACCCCATGGCCCATACACAGTAAAAAACCGCAGGCCCGTTGTCGGCAACTGGTATAAGTGTGAATAGGAATGGGACATTAATTCATTGGCTTTCTTTGTGGCAGCATACAACGATATTGGATGATCTGTTGGCATATTAGTTGTAAATGGTGCGTTATCTGTAACGCCATAGACAGAGCTAGAAGATGCATAAACTAAATGTTTAACTTTGGCTTGGCGGCAACCTTCTAAAATAGAAAGATGCCCCGTCAAATTACTGTCAGCGTAAGCAAATGGATTTTCTAATGAATAACGTACCCCCGCTTGTGCAGCAAGATGGATAACACGGTCAAATTGCTCTTGGGTGCACAGAACCCTCACTGTTTCACGATCAGTCAAATCAAGGTGAATAAATCGAAATGATTGATACTGCTCCAACAAATGCAAACGGGATTGTTTTAATCCCTGATCGTAATAGGCATTTAGGTTATCAATCCCAACGACCTCATGCCCATTTTCCAATAAACGCTGGCATAGCCTAAACCCTATAAACCCCGCACTTCCAGTGACCAAGTATTTCATATTTATCGTCTTCTAGCGTTAAACCATTTACAAAGCTCAAAAGAGCACCGAATTTCACAGAAAAATCAACTTCATGTAAGACAAAAAAAACAAAGAATGGTTTTATTATTAAAACAATAATGCATAAAAAAGTAGGGAATTTTAAGGAAGAGTTAAAATTTTAAGCATCGATATAAGAAAAGCCGCAAGTTTTTTAAAACTTACGGCTAGTAATCATTATTTATTGAGCACCTTTTTTATCTGCCGCTTCCAATGTGCGGTAAACATAATTACGGTAGCTGTCTAACAGTTTTTGGTCTTCGCAATCATTGAGCTTGCCATCACATAAATGGCGCATTTTAATATTTGCTTCATAGAATGGGGAAACTTTTAAGTTTGCTCTTTCTAATAAAATACCGCCCAAAAATGAAATATCCGTTAACGCGCCTGTTTTGATTGCGGTGCCTGATTTTAAATTATCCCGCAACGTAAATTGCGTTAAATACGCAGGTGATGAGAATGGCGAGTCATACTGATTTAAGCTAATACCGGGTTGGTGGTCACCAAAATATAAAAACATTAACGGGCGGTCACGCTTATCAATAAACTCAGCAAAATCTCGCATTGCTCCATCGGATGCGGTAATTTTTTCCATATAATGGCTAAATTCACCAGCTGCATCTTGATGCTTAATTTTATCTTTTATACCGAAATCATCGCTATGTGTTTCTTTATAAGGCCCATGTTCATACATGGTTAAAGAGAAAATAAAGACAGGTTTATCCGTTTCTTTTGCTAAGATTTCTTTGACGTATTTCAGCATGTCATCTGTGCTAATAGTCCATAAGTTATCTTGTAATTTACCCGGATAACCTAGCTCCTGCGGCTGAATAATCCTGTCTACACCTAATGTTTCATATGCATGGCCTGAATGATAAGCCCCTTTATTAAAAGGCGTCAGCACAACGGTATAATAACCATTGGCTTTCATTTCTTTAAATAAGCTATTTTTCAGATTGTCGACAATAAAATAAAACACACCACTTTTTTGTGCCCCAAAATCGTCACTATTTAATCCAGTTAAGGCCGAAAACTCAGATAACCAAGTGCCGCCACCAAAAGTTTGGACTCGCATTTGGCTATGGGCAATAACGCCCTCATCTTGTTGGAACATAAATAAATTAGGGAGTTTTGTGCCTTCAGGTAAATCATAAATATGCGGGTCAACCGTAGATTCTTGCAGTAATAAAACAATATCTGGCTTTTCTGACGAGGTGCTATTGTTTAATGAGACGGTCGACGCTTTTTCGATAAAGTAGTCAGCGGTACCCGCAAACTCAGGAGATTGGTAACTGGCGTTTTTTGCGGACATAATAATATTAGTCACAGTCCCGCGGCCTTTTGGCAACGTCTGGGACCATCGGTCATAATAATGGGAGCTCGCAAAATTAGCGCCAAAATAACCCACAACAACCAGTAGCACACCTAAAATACGTGAAACACGTGATTTGCTCGACTTAATTAAACGCCAGCTAATGACACCATTAACCACCAGTAAAATGAATAGCCCAACTAATGCTACGCCAGCCAACCAATAATGGCTTAACGTGCCCATATTGGAGGTGTCTGTCATGATATTAATATCGGTAAAGAAAAGCTGTTCTTTGTAGTAATGGACTTTTAACTGATTTAGAAATTTTATGATAATAAACAGAGTGCTGGTGATGATAGCTGAAAATAACCAACGCGCGGTTAGTACCATTAAAATACCAAATAACACAGCATATACACTGAGCGATATGAGTGCAGGATAAATTACGCTACCTTTCTCAAACACCAAGAAAAGAGAGCCAATAAAGATCAATGCTAGATAAAAGCCTGCAAATAACTTTTTCTTCATCAGTTTTACCACAAGTTTAATATGAGAGGTTTGCTATGAGGCACCACTATAGCGGATCAAAACACTCAATTTATTCAACGAAAATGCCTTTATCTCGTAAATAGTGACCATCGCCTTTACGACGAGTAAAACCGCTTTTGTCAAAAAACTCAAGAATTTGTATCGCAAGTTTTCGCCCAATGCCTAATTCATTGCGAAAATCAGCAGCAAAAATGACGTCATTTTCCAAACAATGACGATGGATCAGTGATGCGAAATGGTTAATTTGCTCATGACTATAATAACGATCACGGACAATCGCGGTGATTAACCCCATTTGTGCCGCTTTTTTGAGTACTCGGCGCATGGTCTCTTCTTCATGACCACTTTCAAGCGCTAAATCACGTACCCACCATGCTTCATTACGTGTCAGTAACGGGGATATTTGTTGCCAAATCACTGCCTGTTGAGTATCAAAAATAAGCCCATGTTGCGGCATATGCAACCAACCGCGGGTTTGTTTGATAATACCATCATCAATCAAATCGCTAATTAATTTAAAAACTAACACATCACTCATTGAAGGTAGTGCCATACGTTTTAAACGCGCTTTTCCAACACCTATCTGATCACTATGTACTTCGTTAAATTTTTCAAGAGTTTGAATTAAGCGTTCTTTCGCGGCTTGCGCTTTAAAAGCCGAAAGAACGCTATTGCCAACATGTTCTGCATCCGTTTGCACTAATACGTTTTCAAGTGCATCACCCGTTAATTGCCGAGCCCAACCATAGTCTTGTAGATTCAGTTCACCTTGCGGGAGTTGCAACTTGAAATGCGTGAGCTCATCACTTTCTGTAGACAGTAAAGCTAACCAATCTAAAAACTCAGGAAGGCGCTTTCCTCGACGAGGGGAGGTTAATCTGATCACTCTAGCCCCACCTAGCGTTTGGCGGGCACTGATATCTCGAATAATCAAACGGTCATTATCTACTAGCCACAATGGGGTATCTAAAATTAACTCGGCAAGTATAGGCGTTTCCCCGTGCTCAACCAATAAAGAAACTCGCCCAGTGATATGACTTGCGCCATGGTATAAATGAACAGGTTGCCAATGCTTAATCAGCGAATCACACTCTAGTTCAACAATCACGCGATTAGCAATAAATGCAGGTTTTTCAGCGAGTAACCAATCACCTCGAGTGATATCTTCTTTATCAATATCACCTGAAAGATTTAATGCAACACGGTCACCCGCTTGTGCAAAATCCGCAGATTGGTTTTGCCGGTGGATCCCTCTGATGCGAACTTGCTTATCGGCGCCAGTCACCCATAACGAGCCGCCAACGTGGACTTGGCCAGCAAGAGCCGTTCCTGTCACAACAATCCCCGCCCCTTTAACATGAAAAACACGGTCAATTGCTAAACGAAAACGGCGCTGTAAATTTTCATGTAATTCGCTTTGCTGATGTAGCTGTTGCAAGTATTGGCGTAATTCATCAATACCACGCCCATCTTGGGTTGACGTGATAAACAACGCGGTATCGGTCCAGCCTTGTCGAGATAATTCAGCTCTAACTTCTTCAGCTACCTGCTCGATGCGTAAGTCATCAACGCGGTCCGCTTTCGTTAAAATGGCCGTAATATCTTGGCAACCCGCAAGCCTTAAAATAGACAAGTGTTCAAGGGTTTGAGCCATCACGCCGTCATCACACGCCACCACGAGAAGCGCATGGTTGATTCCGCCAATTCCCGCCAACATGTTGGCTAAAAATTTTTCATGCCCTGGAACATCAATAAAACCAACTGCGCTGCCATCAAGTTGCGGCCAATAAGCATAGCCCAAATCGATGGTCATCCCACGTTTTTTCTCTTCAGGAAGATGGGCGGTATTTATACCCGTAATGGCTTGAATAAGTGATGTTTTACCATGATCGACATGGCCCGCAGTTGCAAAAATCATGAAAGTAAAACCTGTAATAATGCATGTTCATCATCGAGACAGCGCAAATCAAGCCACAATTTTCCTTCTTTCATCCGGCCAATCACAGGTTGAGGCAACTGACGCCAATGAGATGCTAATTGCTCCAATGTCCCTCCTTTGCCATTGAGGGGGGCAAAGGTAATCGCAAAGCTTGGCAACCTATCGATGGGTAATGAGCCACTACCAATTTGTGACAAGCAAGGCTCAATTTCAACGATAAATTTGTCCCCGTAGAATGCCTGTAAAGCCACTAACACATTGTCTGCACTGTGGCGAATTGTTTCGGGCTCACGGGTTAACCAACGCAATGTCGGTAAATCATTGATCAGTTTTTCAGGGGTAAGATAAAGCGTTAACGTGGCCTCTAACGCAGCTAGGGTCATTTTGTCGACCCGCAAAGCACGTTTTAACGGGTGTTTTTGAATGGCATCTATCCATTTTTTCTTCCCAAGAATGATCCCCGCTTGCGGGCCACCAAGCAGTTTGTCACCCGAGATAGACACTAAATCAATACCTTGAGATAGATAGGTATGTGGCATCGGCTCAGCTGGCAAGCCATATTCTGTCATATCAATCATCGAGCCACTGCCTAAATCAATGGCGGTGGGAAGTTGATATTTACGGCCTAGCTCAGCCAACTCATGGCCTTCGACCTCTGCCGTGAAGCCTTCAATGCTATAATTGCTGGTGTGCACCTTCATTAATAATGCAGTGCGCTCATTAATCGCATTTTCATAATCACGTAAATGAGTACGGTTCGTTGTCCCCACTTCAACAAGTTGACATCCCGCTTGGGACATCACATCAGGCACACGAAAAGCGCCGCCAATCTCAACTAACTCGCCTCGAGAAACAATCACTTGCTGGCCATTTGCCACCGTTGCAAGCAACAGCAAAACCGCTGCGGCATTATTATTAACAATACATGCATCCTCTGCGCCCGTTAGTTCGCAGAGCAAATCGGCAATCGCGCGGTCGCGATGACCACGCATTGCACCATCCAGAGAATATTCTAATGTGACAGGTGAACTCATCACTTTGCTAACTGTGTCAATCGCTGTTTTGGACATCACAGCTCGCCCAAGGTTGGTATGCAACACCGTTCCTGTTAGGTTAAAGACATTTTTTAATGCGCTTTGGCCTAATTCATCGTGGCGTTTTGCTAGCTCTTTTAGCCAGTCAGTGTGCCAATCGGGTAACTTCCCTTGCCGTGAGATACACTCTCGCGCTTGCTCCTGCATTTCACGCAAGCACGCAGTAACCCAGTGCAACCCTGACTGCTCAACCAATATTTGCACTTCATCAAGCTGCAATAACTTATCAACCGAAGGTAATTGCCGATATAACGCTAAGTTTGCTTCCACCATAATCGCAATTCTCTGTTACCGCTTATTTTTCGCCGGGAAAAAGGAACGGGTTAATGCTGCTACGAGCAAAACCTTCCTCTTCCATACGTGCATCAAGAATAATTGAGGCTAAGTCATCTGCAACCGCTTCTACTTTGGCTTCTTTTTCTTGGTAAAGAATTTTGAGGTAGCTACCGCAATCACCACAGCTTTCGGCTTTAACCGCCGCATTTTCATCATCAAGTGACCAGTAATTCAATTTACCCGTTTGCTCACAGTTGCTACATTTCACACGTACCATGTGCCACTCAGTTTCACATAAGTTACAGTGCAAATAGCGCAGGCCTTGTGATGTCCCGATTTGCACAATACTGGAAACCGGCATGCTGTTACAGACAGGGCAGAAGTGGCGATGATCACCGTGCTCTGCGCGAGCTTTACCAGGAATGCTTGCCGCCATTTGTGCCCAATAAACAGAAAGCGCCGCCCAAATAAACATGGATTTATCCGCTGGGACTTTTTCAAACTCTTCGTTTAATAACGCGGACGCCATAGCTTCTAATTCATTTTCAGATGCTTTATCTAAATTTTCGAGTGCAGGACGGACGGATTCAGGCACAACAGGCATTAATTCAGCAATTATCGATTTTAATAATTTATGCCAATGCGTTGTACGAGGTAGCGTTTTAGTATCCAATGGTGAATGATTGGTGTTAACTGAACGCGCTAAAATGTCAGTCATATCAACATCTAATGGATTATCATGCTGCGCATTATGCTGCGCTGTCGCGACTTCAGCAGCAAAATTAAGGTAATTTGCAAAAGGATGCTCACCAATGCCAAGCTCTTTCAACCTTTCAGCTCGACGTTGATATAAGCTTTTTAAGTTAGGGAACAGTACTGGCGGAATAAAACCAATGCCTTTTTCTTTTAATCTTTCTTGTCCTAACTCTTCTTTAGGAACGATACGAATACCCATTGCATTCTCACTTTTCTATTTTCTGAACGATTTTTTGCGCATAGAGTAAGCCTATACACAAATTTATCATTCCTATTTTATGCCATCAGCGTAAATTGCTGCTATATAGTGTTCAGGATAAAACAAAAATGGCTAGGTCGCTACCTTGATGCCGCTGTATCAAGACCGCTGTTTGATCTGATAAGGGTTTTGTGAGCAACGAGAGAAAAAACGCAGACAAATTTACCTTAAGCAAACAATAATTATGATGCACAATCGCAGATAAAACGGCGTTTCTACGGATGCAAATCACCCTATTTCAGGGTCATAAATTGCTGATTATGGCGGCCAACCTATTATTGTCAATAACCTGTGAGGTTAATCAATCTTTAACAAGCTAAGAATAATTAATAAGCAAATAAATACAGTTAAATAAAATTTTTATTGAAACATTAACAAGGATATTTAAATTACTGTATTAATTTTCTTTGGTATAGCTTTAAAGCTGAATTATAACTGAGGCCATAGAAATGAGAGAGTTATTAAGTCAGGTGACCTATTTATTATTTTTGCAAAACAGGATTGGATTGTTGATAAAAAATAAATTTAAAATAACTTAACAATATGTTTAATACGCGACCAATTTATTTTGGCCGCGTATTTTTAAGCATACTTAATTCTTTGATATTTAATTCATACCAAATAGTAGAAGCAAATATGATGAAGTTAATTTATGCTTTTAATAATTCTGGATAATACATCCGTTTCAGTGCTAATTCTAACCCTCTTACTTCCGCCAGCCCTTTTAAACGGCCAATCGCGGAATAACCTGGGTTTGTCACTTTTTTCAAGTCATCCAAAATTTGGTGACCATGGTCTGGCCGCATAGGAATCGGTGCTAAACCCGCTTCGTAACGTTTTTGCTCAATCGCTAAAATTGCTTTAACAACCTCAAACATGTCGACATCACCCGCAATATGGTTGCCTTCATGGAATGTATTTGGGTTTTCCTCTCTCACCGTTGAACGCAAGTGTGTAAAGTGAATACGGTCACCAAATGTATTAATCATTTTCACAAGGTCGTTATCTGCGCGCACACCATATGAGCCTGTACACATGGTAAAACCATTATGGATGCTATCGCAGCTTTCTTTAATAAACTGCATGTCTTCAATCGTTGAAACAATACGTGGCAGACCTAAAATAGGGCGCGGAGGATCGTCAGGGTGAATCGCTAATACGACATTTTCTTCTTCACAGACAGGAACGATTTTCTGCAAGAAATAACGCAAGTTTTCACGTAATTGGTTTTTATCAATATCATTATAAATCGCTAACCGCTCACGGAACTGGTCTAGAGTATAGCCTTCTTCAGCACCGGGTAACCCTGCAATAATCGTTTTAATTAGATTATCAATATCATCAGAAGACATTGCTGCATAATATTCAGCCGCCTCTTTCACTTCTTTTTCTGAATAACTCTCAGCTGCATTTTCACGTTTTAAGATATGAATTTCAAACGCCGCAAACGCGATATTATCAAAACGTAATGCTTTAGAACCATCAGGTAACGTATAACCAAGGTCGGTACGTGTCCAATCAAGAATTGGCATGAAGTTATAGCAAATTGTTTTAATACCACACGATGCTAAGTTGCGAATACTTTGCTGGTAGTTCTGAATGTAAGTTTCAAAATCACCCTGCTGAGTTTTAATATCTTCGTGAACAGGAATACTTTCAACGACAGACCAAACTAAACCAGCTTCCTCTATGATAGCCTTACGCTTTAATATTTCCTCAACACTCCAAACGACACCGTTTGGAATATGATGGAGAGCAGAGACGATCCCTGTCGCCTCCGCTTGTCTTGCATCACTTAAAGAAACTGGGTCATTAGGTCCATACCAACGCCACGTATGCTCCATGAGTACATCTCCTTCGCTTATTCAAAAATAGTCTGATAAGGAATTGTTTCAAATAAATAACCATCAAAATTGGGGTCATCAAAATCCGAAAGCTGCATTAGAGTATTTTTGACATTCTCTAAGTGTTGCCACATCTCTTTTTTCGCCAATTCAGGGTCACGCTTTTGTAGTGCATTTAAAATATTTTCATGATCAATCAACCACTTCTTCCGGTAAGTCGTGTTATCGATATGCTCATGTAACTTATCCCACATTGGGCTATTTCGTCTGACAGACCAAATATCATCAATAATCTTTGCCATCATGTCATTTTTGCTTGCGCGAGCAATTAACACGTGGAATTTATGATCATTTTCATCATCACTTTCATTCTGAGCGACCTTAATTCGCTCATCTTCAAGCAAAGCGCGAATTTCTTGAATATCGGCTTTTGTTGCAGATAACGCAGCACAAGCCGCAATTGCACTTTCAATCACTTGTCGTGCTTGCAAGATTTCAAAAGGGCCATGATCGATGTTTTTCACTTCCTCAATCAGCGAATCTGGGTGATTAATCACATAAACGCCAGACCCCTTCTTGATAGACACCAATTTTTCAATTTCCAGCATGATGAGCGCTTCACGTACCAATGAGCGGCTAACATCATATTTTTTAGCGATCTCACGTTCTGGCATTAAACGACTTCCTATCGGATATTCACCAGAAGCAATGAGCTCTTTTAACTGCTGACCTAGGTACTGGTACGAGCGGTATTGAGTTTTCATATATATGTACAACGCGTTGTCGAATTAAATTTAGTTCTTCCATTGTAGATTATCGTCACTCCCGTTAATGGTCAACCAATTTATCCATTATTTTGGATGAATTAGTTAACCAATTTGTGATCACCTTCACTTATTGTCGGCTTTTTAGTCATTGTCTTTTAATTTTATGGTTGATAGAGTGAAAAAAAGCAAATTTGGTCAACCAATAAGAAAACCAGTTAGCCGATTTCTGGCAGATTTGGTTGATCAGTTGGTTAACATGAATAGGGATACGGGCAAAAATGAAAATCGTAAACGCAGAAGTATTTGTATGTAGCCCCGGTCGTAACTTTGTCACATTAAAGATTACGACCGATGAGGGTGTGTATGGCCTTGGTGATGCGACCCTTAATGGTCGTGAATTGCCCGTAGTTTCTTACCTAAGAGATCATTTATGCCCTCAGCTAATAGGTCGCGACCCACACAAAATTGAAGATATTTATCAATTTTTCTACAAAGGGGCTTACTGGCGTAGGGGCCCTGTTACCATGTCCGCCATTTCCGCTATCGATATGGCCCTATGGGATATCAAAGGGAAAATTGCCAATTTACCTGTATACCAATTACTCGGTGGCGCATCCCGTGAAGGCGTGATGGTGTATTGCCATACAACAGGTAAAGATATTCCTGAAGCATTAGATAACTACGCAAAATATAAAGAAAAAGGCTTTAAAGCTATCCGCGTGCAATGCGGTATCCCTGGAATGGCAACGACATATGGTCAAAGCAAAGGCCAAAACCTTGCTTACGAGCCAGCAACCAAAGGCCATCACCCTGAAGAACAATTTTGGTCAACCGAAAAATACCTCGACTTCATGCCAAAGCTGTTTGAAGCCGTTCGCGATAAATACGGCTTTAATGAACACCTTTTACACGATGTACATCACCGCTTAACACCAATCGAAGCGGCTCGCTTCGGTAAACGTATTGAAGATGCACGTTTATTTTGGATGGAAGACCCAACACCAGCGGAAAACCAATCCTGCTTTAGACTGATCCGCCAGCACACCGTCACCCCAATCGCTGTTGGCGAAGTTTTCAATAGCATTTGGGACTGTAAGCAACTCATCGAAGAACAGCTGATCGACTATATCCGCACCACTATTACCCATGCGGGTGGAATTACCGGTATGCGTCGAATTGCCGATTTTGCCTCACTTTACCAAGTTAGAACGGGCTCACATGGCCCATCTGATCTGTCCCCTATTTGTCACGCTGCTGCTCTGCACTTTGACCTATGGGTACCCAACTTTGGTGTACAAGAATTTATGGGGTACTCCGAAGAAATGCTCTCTGTCTTTACCCCAAATTGGACATTTAAAGACGGTTACATGCACCCAAGTGATAAGCCCGGTTTAGGTATCGATTTTGATGAAAAACTGGCAGCGAAATACCCGTACAACCCAGCATACCTCCCTGTTGCGCGTCTCGAAGACGGCACTTTATGGAATTGGTAATTTTTAGATAATTCGGAGTTAAATATGAAAGCTGTAGTGATAAAAGAACCGAACACCTTATTAATTGAAGAGCGTGCGATCCCAGAGCCTGCTGAAAATCAGGTACGAATCAAAGTTCGCTTAGCAGGTATCTGTGGTTCTGACAGCCATATCTATCGTGGTCATAATCCATTTGCAAAATACCCTCGTGTCATCGGCCATGAATTCTTTGGTGTGATTGAAAAAGTCGGTAGCGGTGTGGATAGCAAACGTATCGGTGAACGCGTCTCTATCGACCCAGTGCTCAGTTGTGGTCATTGCTATCCATGCTCAATTGGTAAACCAAATGTCTGTGAAACCTTAGAAGTCTTAGGCGTTCATACTGATGGTGGCTTTACAGAGTATGTTACGGTACCTGCTGCCAATGCGTATACCATCCCTGATTCAATCAGTGATGAGTGTGCAGTCACTGTTGAGCCTTACTCTATCGCCGCCAACGTGACTTCACATGTTCATCCAACCAAAGACGATGTCGCCTTAGTGTATGGCGCAGGCACAATTGGACTAACATGCGCACAAGTTTTAAAAGGTGTGTACCAAGTCAAAACCTTAATTGTGGTTGACCGCGTTGCTGAGCGATTAGCCAGAGCAACAGCTTGTGGAGCCGATATCGTCATTGATAACTCACAAACGCCACTTCCTGAGCAACTTAAGGCCTTAAATCTACGCCCAACAGTTGTGTTAGATGCCGCTTGCCACCCTGCTATTTTACAAGAAGCGATTTTGATTGCTTCTCCTGCCGCGAGAGTATCTATTATGGGATTCTCGAGTGAGCCAAGTTCCGTGACACAGCAAAGCATTACCAGTAAAGAGATCTCTTTATTCTCTTCACGCCTGAATGCGAAAAAATTCCCAGAGGTGATTAGCTGGATTGAGTCTAACAAGATTGATCCAACCAAAATCTTAACCCATCAGTTCCCATTCACTGAGGCACAAGATGCAATTTTGACCTTTGAGAAAGACCAAAAAACCTGCTGTAAAATTCTTTTAACCTTTTAATTTTATTACAAAAAAATAATTATTTTAAATACTACCCGACGTGATTAATAGGATAATAATATGAATACTCAGTCGATAGACCAATCAGGGAAAGTCGAACGTAGCTCTGGGGACCTCACCAAAGCTGCTGTTTCTGGTTGGCTTGGAACCGCCCTCGAATTTATGGATTTTCAGCTTTACTCGTTAGGCGCAGCACTTGTTTTTCACCAAATCTTTTTCCCTGAACAATCAGCATCAATGGCATTAATTCTCGCGATGGGTACCTATGGTGCGGGATATGTTGCTCGTATTGTCGGTGCCGTATTTTTTGGTCAAATGGGTGACAGAATCGGTCGTAAGAAAGTGTTATTCATTACCATCACCATGATGGGGGTGTGTACTACCTTAATTGGGATATTACCGACTTACGCACAAGTTGGTATCCTCGCCCCCTTACTGTTAGTTCTCTTGCGTATTATTCAAGGCTTAGGTGCTGGTGCCGAAATTTCAGGCGCAGGAACCATGCTCGCTGAATATGCACCAAAAGGCCGCCGCGGTATTGTCGCTTCACTGGTTGGTTTGGGAACAAACTGTGGAACACTGAGCGCAACCGCTATCTGGGCATTCATGTTCTTCTGGTTAGACAAAGAAGACTTACTGGCTTGGGGCTGGCGTGTACCATTCTTAGCAAGCTTTGTTGTGATGCTGTTTGCTGTCTGGCTGCGACTGAACCTCAAAGAAAGCCCAGTATTTGAGAAAGTTCAAAATGCGGAAGAGCAAGAAACGAAAGTTGCCGTTCAAGCTCCACCAAAAGAAAGTTTCTTTGCGATGTTCAAAACGAAAGCATTTTGGCTGGCAACAGGTATCCGTTTTGGTCAAGCGGGTAACTCAGGGCTTATCCAAACGTTCCTTGCGGGTTATTTAGTTCAAAGTCTCTTATTCGATAAAAGCATTCCAACTGATGCGATCATGATCAGCTCCATTGTCGGGTTCCTCACAATCCCTGTGATTGGCCTGCTATCGGATAAATTTGGTCGCCGTATTCCTTATATTATCCTTAGCTTATCCGCGATGCTGCTCGCCTACCCGATGCTTTCTGTCATCGTTAACGGGGCCAACAGTGTCAGCTTAATCACCATCTGTATTATTATTGTTCACAACTGTTCAGTTCTCGGATTATTTGCGCTCGAAAATATTACGATGGCTGAAATGTTCAACTCACGTAACCGCTTCACTGGTATGGCTGTCGCGAAAGAAATTGGTGGGTTAATCGCTTCCGGCTTGGGCCCTGTGCTTGCAGGTATCTTCTGCAGTATTACAGGAAGTTGGTGGCCGATCGCTATCATGATCATTATCTACTCAGCTATTTCATTAATTACCGCAATCATCATGCCTGAAGTGAAAGACCGTGACTTAACCAGCCCACTGGATGCGGTTGAAGAAGTTGAGCAACAAAAAAGTAAAGGTAAGGCCAAATATGCAACTGTCAATCAATAACCTAAATCAACTCCCTGCGACTATCAAAGTGCCTAACTACGATAGAAATCAGGTTAACGTTAAAATGCTTCACTTGGGTTTCGGCGCGTTTCACCGCGCCCACCAAGCCATCTTTGCAGACATTTTAGCGGCGGATCACCAAAGTGATTGGGGATTTTGTGAAGTTAACTTAGTGGGTGGCGAGCAGCAAATCGAAGATTTACTGGCTCAAGACTGTTTGTATAACGTTGTTGAAATGCAAGGTGATAACTGGCAAACCCGTACCGTTGGCGTCGTGAAAGAGGCATTACACCCAACCATTCACGGTATTGATGCTGTTATCAATCGTATGTTAGACCCAAATATTGCTATCGTCTCCATGACGGTTACAGAAAAAGGGTATTGCTACGTTCCATCAACTGGGTCAATTGATTTTGATAACCCCGCTATTGCACATGATTTAGTGTCCCCTGAAGCACCTAAATCATTGCCTGGCGTGATTGTTGAAGCGCTTAGTCGCCGCAAAGCATTAGGGTTAGCACCATTTACCGTGATGTCCTGCGACAATATGCCCGAAAATGGACATATTACGAAAAATGTTATCCTTGCGATGGCGGCAAAGCGTGACCCTGAGTTAGCCAAATGGATTGAAGAAAATGTGACCTTCCCTTCAACCATGGTAGATAGAATTGTACCTGCAATGACCCCTGAAACCGCAGAGAAAATTCAATCTCAGCTAGGGACTGTTGTTGATAAAGTCGCAATTGCCTGTGAGCCTTTTAAGCAATGGGTGGTAGAGGATAACTTTGTTGCAGGCCGCCCAGAATGGGAAAAAGCAGGAGCTCAGTTAGTCGCGGATGTTATCCCGTTTGAAGAAATGAAACTGCGCATGTTAAACGGCAGCCACTCATTCCTTGCTTACTTGGGATACTTAGCAGGCTATCAGTACATTAATGAATGTATGCAAGACAGTGCTTATGAAAAAGCGGCTTACCATTTGATGGTGAATGAGCAAGCATCGACACTTTCCATTAAAAATGTCGATTTACCTCAGTATGCAAACGCGTTAATTGAACGCTTTAAAAATACAGGGCTCAAACACCGTACATGGCAAATTGCGATGGATGGAACCCTAAAACTATCTCAACGTTTGTTGGATTCGATTCAAATTCACCTGAAAAATGGCCAATCATTTGATTATTTAGCATTAGCCGTTGCAGGGTGGATGCGATATGTCAGTGGAAAAGATGATCAGGGTGCGGATATTCAAGTGAGTGACCCACAGGCCGCTAAACTGGCTGAACTGGTGGCGCAAAGTCAGGATGATGAAAACCGCGTTAAGGCATTGCTTTCACTGGAAAGTTTGTTTACCCAAGAGTTGGTCAACAACCCGTTATTCACTGAAAAAGTGACTGCGTTTTATCTGTCACTGCGTGATAACGGTGCGAAAAAAACCATTGAAGCATTAAACCGCGAACATTCGCTGTAATTATTTGCTCATAAGCGTCGTTAACTCTCAAACCTGATACTCTGCGTATCAGGTTTTTTTATTATTTCTCAAATAATGCATATACTCACCATCACTATCTATTTTGATGAGCGGCAAAATAACCATGTCATTATTCCAATTTGAAGCCAACTCCCATACCCCCTTTTTCCTCTTATTGGCCTTTATTGGCGGGTTTGTCGATGCCTGCTCTTTCGTGATTTTCGAAGTTTTCACCGGGCATCTGACAGGGAACAGTATTTTAAGCATGGTGTACCTCGCCAAGTTGGATTGGCCAATGCTACTGCTTTCTGCGGTTTCTATTTGCGGCTTTTTTCTAGGAACCTGCTTTGGTTCATGGCAGCGATTAAAAAATAATTCACTGCGTGATTACCGTTTTCTGATTGGTTTATCACTTGTATTATTTACTGGAGTGTTTGCGCTCTATTTCTTCGCCCATACCGTCTATTCAGACAATATCGTAATATTTATCATTAGTTTATCAATGGGGTTACAAAATGGCTTTTTTAACAAGGCCGGCTCGGTAGGCATTCACTCAACCTATGTTACAGGGATGACGACATCCTGCATCAATGCCTTTTTAAAAAATGTACAAGGTGATAGCAGCAAAAAAGTGTTATTCCTCGCTGTGTTATCTTTTGTTTTTGGGGGACTCACGGGCGGGGTGTTATCCGTTAATTACCAATTCCTCGGTTTTTCTTTTGTGTTGATACTGTTGTCACTGGCTTTTGTCTATAGCCTGACCATAACCGATTAATAGATAAAAAAAAGCCCACAATTGTGGGCTTTTTAAACAGAAAAGATAAAACTTAGTTTTTCTCTTGCTGTTGTTTTTCTTGCTTTTCTTTTTCAAGAAGTTGGCGGTACCACAGTGGATGGTGCTTTCTTGCCCAACCACGGGTTACCCAGCCTTCGACCATCGCACGAACTGAGCCTTTCACCCAAATCGCCGCGTAAGCGTGAACCACAATCATAATGATCAACGCAATCGCAGAGAGTGAGTGGATCAGAATCGCTGCACGATACACAGGGATTGGGAAGTATTCAGCAAAATATGGGCGCCACATAATGACACCGGTGACCACCAGCGCCAATAAGCAGATAGTGACCACCCAATACACCCCTTTTTGACCGAGGTTATACTGACCTACATCACCCGCTTCTTCATTTTTCAGTACTTTACCGATATTTTTTGCCCACTTGATATCTTCTTTATTAATGAAGTTATGGTGGAAATAACGGAAGAACATGAAGACGAACAGCAAGAACATCGCCGTACCCACGAATGGATGCAAAATACGCGACAGCTGTGGCGTGCCTAAAATGTTCATGAACCAGTTTAGCGATGGGAAGAAAAACCCTAAGCCACTGATTGCAGTGAACAAGAAGCAAATCACAACCGCCCAGTGATTGATCCTTTCAATCGGCTTATGACGGATAATTTTGTCGTTATCATCTGGTATCATTTCTGACTCTCCCCTTCTTTTGATTTGGAAGTATCATCAGATGACATTGCGTTATGCAAATCTTCTAAAGCTTCTTCTTCATCTTTTTTGGAGACGCGGTTTGGACCAATACCCACATAGTGGAAGATGGCCGCTGCAAATGTTGCAGCAAAACCAACCGCAGCTAATGGCTTCCAGATACCTTTCCAGAAAGTGACTGTTGGGCTGATTGTCGGGTTTTCCGGCAATCCGTGATACAACTGAGGTTTATCTGCATGGTGCAAGACGTACATCACGTGCGTACCACCAACACCCGCGGGGTCGTATAAACCTGCATTTGCATAACCACGAGTTTTCAGCTCTTCAACACGCTCACCCGCCATGCCAATCATGTCTTCTTTAGTACCGAAGTGAATAGCACCCGTTGGGCATGTTTTCACACACGCAGGTTCTTGACCCACTTCAACACGGTCAACACACAGCGTACATTTGTATGCACGGTTATCTTCTGGATTGATACGTGGTACATCAAACGGGCAACCCGCGATGCAGTAACCACAACCAATACAGTGCTCTGATTGGAAATCAACGATACCGTTTTTGTACTGAACAATCGCGCCTTCTGAAGGACACGCCTTCAAACAACCCGGGTCAGCACAGTGCATACAGCCATCTTTACGAATTAGCCATTCGAATTTATCGTTCTCTTCAACTTCAGAAAAACGCATTACCGTCCATGACTTCGCGGTTAAATCCGTTGGGTTGTCATACACCCCAACGTTGGTGCCGATTTTGTCACGGATATCGTTCCATTCGGAACACGCGACCTGACAGGCTTTACAGCCGATACAGGTCGTTACGTCGATAAGCTTTGCGACTTCTTCCTTATAATCCCGCACCTGAGGCGCGGGAGTCAGGGAATTGGTGGCAGAGCGACGAATAATGTCCTGAGATTGCATTGACATAATTTATCTCCTTACACCTTTTCCACGTTAACAAGGAATGATTTAAATTCCGGTGTTTGTGTATTCGCATCACCCACATACGGTGTTAGGGTGTTCGCAATAAAGCCTTTCACAGCCAAACCCTCAAAGCCCCAGTGAATTGGAATACCGATGGTATCGATATCTTTTCCAGCCACTTTCAGCGTATGAATACGTTTGGTGACCACCGCTTTCGCTTTAATGTAGCCACGTTTAGAGCTCACTTTCACCGTATCACCTTGCTCGATGCCTTTTTCTTTCGCCAAGCGCTCACCAATTTCGATAAACTGCTGTGGCTGAATGATGGCATTCAACAGGGCGTGTTTTGTCCAATAGTGGAAATGTTCTGTTAAGCGATAAGTCGTTCCCACATAAGGGAATTCTGTCGCTTTACCCATTTGCGCCCAGTCGTCTTTAAACACACGAGCCGCAGGGTTAGACACCACATTTGGATGCAGTGGGTTAGTATCCAGCGGCGTTTCGATAGGTTCGTAGTGCTCTGGGAATGGACCTTCGGCCATTTTATCCAGTGCAAACAGACGTCCCATACCTTCAGGCTGCATGATAAATGGACCAACACCACTTCCCGGAGGCGCATTGCTATAGTCAGGAATATCCATCCCTGTCCATTTGCTGCCATCCCACTCAAGGATTTGACGTTTCGGATCCCACGGTTTACCCATTGGGTCTGCCGATGCACGGTTATAAATGACGCGACGGTTCAAAGGCCATGCCCATGCCCAACCTAATGTGTTACCCAGACCTGTTGGGTCAGAGTTATCACGGTTAGCCATTTGGTTACCTTTCGGTGTCCAGCTACCAGCGAAAATCCAGCAACCACTCGCCGTTGAACCATCGTCACGCAACTGGGCAAACGAGCTCAGCAATTCACCTTTCTTCACAATGACGTTGCCGTCAGCGTCTTTCAGGTCAACTAGTGCGTAGCCATTGTTTTCACGTGCCACTTCTTCCGGTGTTGGGTTATCACTATCTAAATAATCCCATGTCATGCTCAGTACTTGTTCAGGTACTGCGCCACCTTCTTTTTCATACATTTGGCGTAAACGGTGGAAAATACCCGACAGGATTTCACCATCACTGATGGCTTCACCCGGTGCATCTGCACCTTTCCAGTGCCATTGTAACCAGCGCGCTGAGTTAACAATCGAACCATTTTCTTCCGCGAAACAGCATGAAGGCAGACGGAATACTGTCGTTTGAATTTCCGCTGGATTCACATCATTCATTTCACCGTGGTTTTGCCAGAAATTCGACGTTTCAGTATTCAGCGGGTCAATGGTGATCAAGTATTTCAGTTTTGACAGCGACTTAACCACTTTATTTTTATTCGGGAATGATGCTAACGGGTTAAAGCCTTGGCAGATATAGCCATTCACTTCGCCCTTATCCATCATCTCGAAATAACGCAGTACGTCGTAGCCTTGGTCCCACTTAGGCAGGTAATCAAAGCCCCAGCTATTTTCTTTCTGCGCTTTATCACCGTAGAACGTTTTCATCATACTGACGAAAAATTTCGGGTAGTTGCCCCAGTAGTTCACTTGGCCTGCAACTGTTGCTTTCGGCGTATTGGCTGCTAAATAGGTTTCTAACGTGGTTTGTTTTTCTGACGGCAGTGTCAGATAACCCGGTAAGCTTTGAGATAGCAAACCTAAGTCCGTTAAACCTTGAATATTCGAGTGACCACGCAGTGCGTTAACACCACCACCCAGCATTCCCATGTTACCTAACAGCAATTGGATCATCGCCATCGTACGGATGTTTTGCGCACCCACCGTATGTTGAGTCCAACCTAACGCATATAAGAACGACGCTGTTTTATCTTTTACGCTGGTTTCTGCAAGGTATTCACAGACTTGTAAGAAGTCTTTGATTGGCGTACCGCAGATGTTATTCACCACTTCTGGCGTATAACGGCTAACGTGTTCCTTTAATAAGTTCAGTACACAACGTGGGTGTTTCAGAGTTGGATCACGCAGCGCAAGGCCGTTTTCGTCCATCTCATAGTTCCACGTGGTTTTATCGTATTGGCGTTTTTCTTCGTTATAACCCGTGAACAGGCCATCATCGAAACCAAAGTCTTCACGGATAACTAAACTCGCATTGGTATACGCTTCCACGTATTCACGCTGAATTTTTTCATTATCCAGTAAGTATTTGATAACACCTGATAAGAACGCAATATCAGTACCAGAACGGATAGGCGTGTAAAAATCCGCCACTGCCGCAGTACGGGTAAAGCGTGGGTCAATCACGATTAATTTGGCTTTGTTATGGATTTTAGCTTCCATCGCCCAGCGGAAACCGACTGGATGCGCTTCTGCCGCATTACCACCCATAACAACGATTAGGTTTGCATTTTTAATGTCAACCCAATGGTTGGTCATCGCACCGCGACCAAATGTTGGAGCAAGACTTGCTACCGTTGGTCCGTGTCAGACACGCGCTTGGTTATCTACGGCAAGCATGCCGAGAGCGCGGGTAAATTTTTGTGTAACAAAACCGCTTTCATTGCTTCCTGCTGATGCACACAGCATACCTGTGGTCAGCCAACGGTTAACGGTGACACCGTCTTTATTTTTCTCGATGTAGTTCGCATCGCGGTCTTCTTTCATCAACTTAGCGATACGATCAAATGCGTCGTTCCACGTGATACGTTTCCACTCATTTGTACCCGCTTCACGCACTTCTGGGTATTTCAGGCGGCTTTCACTGTGGATGAAATCGATAAGTCCAGCACCTTTCGGACAAAGTGCACCACGGTTTACCGGATGATCCGGGTCCCCTTCAATATGGAAAATGCTCTCTTTTGCATTTTTCGCGCCATCACCGAGGCTGTACATTAACAGCCCACAGCCGACAGAACAGTAGGTACAGGTATTTCTGGTTTCCTTCGCACGCAGTAATTTATACTGGCGCGTTGACGCTAACGCGGTTGCAGGTGCAAAACCTAACGCCGCTGCCGTCGTACCTGCCATACCGCCAGCGCAGATCTTAAAGAACTGCCTTCTGCTGACTTGCATGGGGATCTCCTCATTTACATTGCTCATGTTTACCTAACGTCAATTGCGATAATCAGGTAAACTGTTCTTATTCAACGTCTTCCTTACGTCCCGGGTTCATTGCCCGGCAAATGGTGTAAATTCTTTTTACCCATAATTAATATTATGTATCATTAATGCTAGGAATTCATCTAATGTATGAAACAAATACTACAAATGACTCCAAAATCACCAAAATGATTGGCTTAAATAGCACAATTGTGCAACAAAAAAGCAACCTCAACTCACCAGTAAAAGATTACGTTGCAGAAGAATATCCTGTTGCATTAGTGTTCAATGGCATTTCCCATGTGGTAATGATGGCAACCCCAAAAGATCTTGAGGATTTCGCTGTCGGATTTTCTCTTTCCGAGGGAATAATACAGTCCAGTGATGAAATTCGCGGAATTGATATCGTTGAAGGCTGCAATCGGGGAATTGAAGTTCACGTGGAATTATCCAGCCGCCGCTTCATGGAGCTCAAAGAACGTCGCCGTAATTTAGCGGGTCGCACAGGCTGTGGTATTTGTGGTACAGAGCAACTTGATGAGATTTTTAAACCTATCGCACCACTACCTTTTACCCAAACTTTTTCTTTATCGCACCTCGATAATGCCCTACATGAACTGAAAAAAGTGCAAGAAATTGGCGCACTGACAGGTTGCACCCATGCCGCCGCATGGATATCCCCAGAAGGCCAATTAGTCGGTGGATGTGAAGATGTTGGCCGCCATGTCGCCCTTGATAAACTTTTGGGAATGAAAAGCCGCCATCAATGGCAGCAGGGTGCAGTATTAGTTTCCAGCCGAGCCAGTTATGAGATGGTGCAAAAAGCCGCAAGCTGCGGTGCAGAAATTCTGTTTGCCGTTTCCGCTGCTACCGCACTTGCCATCGAAGTCGCAGAAAAAGCCAACCTAACGTTAGTCGGTTTTTGCCGCCAAGGGAAAGCCACAGTGTTTACCCATGGCTGCCGTATTACGGATTAACATGTTGAGCCTGAAAGTGGGTGCAGCATCCACAGGTTAGGCTCGATATACTCACCTTGCTGGCGTTCCACATCAATAATAACTGGCACCAATGCGTTAGGGACAATGTATTCACCAGACTGTGGAAAACGCATTCCTGTCCACATTTCCCAATTAGTGATTGAGCTTTGGATCACCATCGAACGATAGACTGGACCTAAAATAGTCGCCCCTAATCGCCAATGTGTACGGATCCACGGGTCAAAAGGCTCCCCCTGCGCATTTTTCCACGCACAGTATGAGTCAAAATCCTGTAATGGATATCGGTGCTTCAATGTTGGCCGTACAGGGACGATAATCGCTTTTGCCCCGTATGCTTTTGCGGCTTGTTTTAATGCATTGATCAATAAAGCGGGGATTTGATGGCCACGATATTGCGGGTCAACGGTTACAGATAACGCAGAAATATACGATTCACCACTGCCTTGATTTCCCATCGCAAAGTTGAAAATATCATCCCACCCCATCTCTGCCAGCTTAGTAAAATCATCATCTGACCATAAAAATGGTACGGAACGAATAATACCAATGACCTTTTCTTCGTCATTATCATTCACAGTAGCAATAAATTGAAACTGGCTATCTGGCTCACCATCAAGCCTTTCCCAATATTCATCACTAATGGCGGATTCGCTCATAAACTGTGGCCACAGTTTATCGAGAAATTGCTCGCATTCATTAAGAAGGTCAGGACGTTGTGCGTAACTGGATATGTTAATTAACATTTTTCTGCTCATCCATTTTTATAGGTTATTTTATTAAGCGATGCATTATAGGGAAATATTAAATTACGGTAGTTATTCGGACCGTAAAGAGACTTTAACTAAAATATTTTTACTAGGTTCCCCTTGCCACGATTTTGCCTGTAACGGAATGATCCCTTCATAAACACAATTTTCTAATACAAGATGTGGGTTATCTTTAGGCAAATATTCCAATTCTAGCCGAGAGAATTTATTCTGGGAACTACATGCAGCAGCTGTATTCATTGAGTTCGAAGCGCACTCTGTTTGGCGAGAAGCTCTGAAATTAACAAGGACTTCATCACCTAATGAATTCTTTAACAGCCCCTTTACCAGTGAGTATGCTTTTTCAGACCAGACCAAAGACAGAGGTCCCTGCCCGCGATACAAAGCAACAAACCCATAATAATCGTTGCCATTTACCGTGTAGCTTGTCGTATTTTTTTTATCTTGGCTAAGGTTCAATACCAACACTTCAGCACTTTCGATATCAAATGGCACCTCATAGGGGTCATAATGATCAAAAATCAGCCTAATAACATGGTTTTTAATGTTATGTGCATCATCAGATATTTTAAAAGTGAACCAACTTTTAGATATACCGTTTTTTTCAATAACAAAATCATAGAGTTTTAAGAAAACATCACCAGTGATATCACCTTGGAGGTGTCCTTGGTAATCCTCTTTGACTAAGCATGCTTTAAAGATAAGAGGAAATGTTTCATTTGTGATTAAATCGAGCGCCTCAACAGACACAGTTGAATAATTATCATGATTTTCTATTTTAACGGTATCGAAAGGCTGAATTCGGCTTCCTTCACTTAAAGATATTGGAATGAGTGTGTCGAATGAACTAATTGGCGTTAATTCGAGATTGGTTGATGCAATTTTTCCTAACCCAGTAATCGGGGTATTGCTCTTATCAATAAAATTGCCTAACTCAATATTCAGTTTTTGTGCCGAAACGCCAACATTGACACTCCCGCCCCCCCAATGTAATCCAATTATCTGATTACTGACTCTTGATATAACAGGAGAACCTGATGACCCCCCTTGAGTATCAGCATTGTGAACTATTTTGTTGCCATTATTTTCAACGTTTAATATCTCAGCAAATTTGCCATTTTTTATATCGCCAATATACATTGGGCGTAATCCACCATCACCATATTGTGGAACATAAATATTCTCACCTTTAACAGGATTATTATGGCTTAATGCAAGCCCACCAAATAATGCTTTTACATTAGAATTGACATAATCAAATTCATTTAATGTAAATAACGCATAGTCATTATCGCTAGAACTGATCCCTCGCTTTAATATTCTACCTGGCTTTAAACGAACCGGCTCAGTCACGGTAGATGTCGAACTACAAGTCTCATTAAACCAATTAAACCATATTTCGCCATTGATTAAATTAAGGTCACTCTCAACAACATGGTTATTAGTGAGTACATGATTTTCACTGCCAATTAAGGAACAAGACCCCCATCCACCAATTCGCGCTGCCGCACTTGATAACGCATACTCAGCAATTGGGCTTCCTTCATGACACATATAAGGTTTTCGTTCGTCTTGGCCGATAATCACTCTTGAGTTATTATCGTGCTCAATCGAATCTAGGAAAAACGAAAAATCATGTTCTACATCAGTAAGTAACGGTAATCTAACTCGAATATTCACGCCGCTACTTGGGATAGTCACTACCGTGTCATTTATCTGATAAAAATTTTCTCGTTGTATAACACTATCCCCGTATTCAAATTCAACATAACTATTTTGTGGCAGATGAATATTTGAGAAGTGCAATTTTAAAAAAGTCGAATGAGTACGTTCAACAAAAAAAGAGTGAATCTTTCCTTTAATATTATTTTTAATAACATCAATATTAATTTTCTCATTAAAATGTGCTAATTTATATACATCCATTATCAATCCCTTTCACTTAAAATAACAAAGATTATTAATAAATATTTTTATTTATTTCAAATTTAAATTACGAAGCTAATTATAGATTTTTTATCCCAGCAAAAATAATATAAAAATTAACATTGCTATATATTATTTAATTAGAATACAAATAATAGAGTAAATAACAATTTTAATGGTAGGTTAATATTAGAAAGTAAGTAATTACTTACATGAAATGCTTTATTCCGCTGTTTTTCAGCAAGGTATCAGCACGAGCTCAATAATATGCTGATACCCTCTCGGATTTAACTATTTGCCAATACAGAAACTGGAGAAAATACGCCCTAATAGGTCGTCAGAGGTAAACTCACCCGTGATCTCACTCAGCTCTTGTTGAGCTAAACGTAATTCTTCTGCCAATAACTCACCGGAGCGAGCATTCACTAACTGGTCATAGCCCTGTTCTAGGTGAATGGCCGCCGCATTCAGTGCTTGTAAATGACGACTACGCGCAAGGAACCCACCTTCCGTATTGCTGTTAAACCCAATGGTTTCTTTCAGGTGATCGCGCAGCAAATCAATCCCTTTTTCTTCACGGGCAGACAAACGAATTAATGGGTAACGGGTATCATTGATAAACTCTACTGGCTCACCCGTCATATCGGCTTTATTGCGGATAACCGTAACAGGTAATTCATCAGGTAAGCGCGCCATAAATTCAGGCCAAATCTCTTGCGGCTCCGTAGCGTTGGTAGTGGTGCTATCCACCATAAACAACACGTGGTCAGCTTGCTCAATTTCTTTCCACGCCCGTTCGATACCAATACGCTCAACTTCATCACTTGCTTCACGTAACCCTGCGGTATCAATGATATGCAGTGGCATCCCATCGATATGAATATGTTCACGTAAGACATCACGGGTCGTTCCTGCAATATCAGTGACAATTGCCGCTTCACGCCCCGCTAATGCATTCAATAAGCTCGATTTACCTGCATTTGGGCGGCCAGCAATCACCACTTTCATCCCTTCACGCAACAAACTGCCTTGGCGAGCTTGGGAGCGAACCTGTTCTAAGTCTGCCACCACTTCATTAAGTTTGGCTTCAATTTTACCATCAGATAAGAAATCAATTTCTTCATCAGGGAAATCGATGGCGGCTTCCACATAGATCCGCAAGTGAGTGAGTGCTTCCACCAATTGATGAATATGGGAAGAAAACGCACCTTGCAGAGAATTCATTGCCGAACGCGCTGCCTGTTCTGAGCTCGCATCAATTAAATCGGCGATAGCTTCTGCTTGGGCTAAGTCGAGCTTGTCATTTAAAAATGCACGCTCAGAGAACTCCCCAGGATTCGCGATACGAATACCTTCAATAGCAAGAATTCGTCTTAATAATAGGTCAAGAATAACAGGACCACCATGCCCTTGTAACTCAAGGACATCTTCCCCAGTAAACGAATTTGGGCCAGGAAAATAAATGGCAATACCTTGGTCAAGTACAGCCCCTTCCACATCACGAAAAGGGAGGTAATCCGCATAACGTGGCTTAGGGAGTTTCCCGAGAACCGTTTCGGCAACTAATGCCGCTTTCGGGCCAGATACACGTAAAATACCGACACCACCACGACCGGGAGGTGTTGCCTGTGCGATGATAGTATCGTTAATCAGCATGATGTTTCTCTGTCTCTGCGTAAAAAAATTGAGGCGCTCCGAAGTGGAACGCCTCAATGTTACTATAGAATCTGGCTTTGTGAAGCCTTCTAAACTCAATGAGAATTTAGATTATTTTTTCTCTTTTTTATCGCGACTGTGCAGACCACGTTTTTCCAGACCACGGTAAATCACTTGTTGCTGGATGATAGTCACTAAGTTACTCACGATATAATACAGTACCAGACCTGATGGGAACCACAGGAAGAAGATGGTGAACACGACAGGCATGTACGTCATAATCTTCTGCTGCATAGGGTCAGTTACAGCGGTTGGTGACATTTTCTGAATCACAAACATCGTCACACCCATTAATACTGGCAGGATGTAATACGGGTCTTGTGCAGACAAGTCTTGAATCCAACCGAAGAACGGTGCGTGACGCAGTTCAACAGAACCCATCAACATATAGTAAAGTGCAAGGAAGATAGGCATTTGGATAAGCAGCGGTAAACATCCACCCAGTGGATTTACTTTTTCTGCTTTATACATCGCCATCATTTCTTGGCTCATACGTTGTTTATCGTCACCAATACGCTCACGCATTGCAGCCAGTTTCGGTTGCAGTAAACGCATTTTCGCCATGGAGGTGTACTGCGCTTTAGTCAGCGGGTACATGATACCACGAACGATAAAGGTGATAACGATGATGGCGATACCCCAGTTACCCACGAAACCGTGAATAAATTTCAGCAATTTAAATAATGGCTGAGAGATAAACCATAACCAACCGTAATCAACGGTTAAGTCTAAGTGTGGTGCAACTGCTGCCATCTCAGACTGAATTTCTGGACCAACCCATAACGTTGATGAATAAGTACCTGCGCCATTAGCGGCAATCGTCATTGGCTCACTCTTATAACCAATGATGGCAGATTTTTTATCAAGGTCGATGGTATAGAACGTGCTTTTCTCTGCGCTTGCGGGGATCCAAGCTGTCGCAAAGTATTGTTGCAGCATCGCAACCCAGCCGCCTTTTGTGCTCAGGCTCAGGTTTTTATCTTCAATGTCACCAAAGCTATATTTTTTATAGTTGTTTTCATCAGAAGAGTACGCCGCACCACGGTAAGTGTGCAGAGCAAAGTTGCTGCTACCGGTATCACGATCTTTTGGTAATTCGATAGTTTGTTTTAACTGACCGAAAAACGCCAACGTCAGCGGTTGTGCTGTCGGGTTTTGGATACTGTATTCAACTTCAACAGTATATTGGCCGCGTTTCACAATGTACGTTTTTTGGTAAACAACACCGTTGCTATCCGTAAATGACATTGGGACGCGTAATACGTCTTGGCCGTTCGCTAAAGTGAAAGTTGCAGAATCTGCAGAGTATAGCGGACGTTCGCCGTTATTATTTGCTGGGTTGTCTGGGCCATGAGGGCCAATCAAACCACTTTGTGCCTGGTAGACAAAGCCTGGGTTAGTTTCCAGTAAACGGAAAGGGTCTTCCGAATGAAGGGTCGCAGGATAGGCTAACAGGTCAGCCTCATCGATATCACCACCACGAGTATTGATGCGAATATCCAGTACATCAGTTTTAACGGTGATGAGCTTACCTTGCCCACTGCTAGTTACTGCTTGGGCATCACTGCTTGGCATATCCGCTTGTTGCGAAGTTTGAACAGTTTTAACGTCCTGAGCAACTTTATCGCTCTCCCAGGCCTGCCAAACTAAGAACGACACGAACAACAAAGCGATGAGTAGAAGATTGCGTTGCGAATCCATCGTTATAATTCTCTATTATCATCAGTTTTTCTGGGTGGGACAGGATCATCTCCACCAGCGTGTAAAGGGTGGCATTTTAATACGCGTTTCGCCGTTAACCAACTCCCTTTTAGCATACCAAACCTGCGCAATGCCTCAATTCCGTAATTTGAACAAGTAGGATTGAAGCGACAACGAGGCCCTAACAACGGACTAATCGCCAGTTGGTAGCCTCTGATCAGCATGATCAGGATTTTTGAGCCAAGCGACGATGACGACGCCATAACTTATCCAATGCTTCCGTGATCTGTTGATTGTCGAGATTGGCAACCCCTTTTCTTACCAATACCACAAAGTCCATTGAAGGCAACTCGTGTTGATGCAGACGAAAGTATTCACGCGCTAATCGTTTAATACGATTTCGCTCATGAGCTCGTTTAACATTTTTTTTGGCGATGGTAAGACCGATGCGGGGATGCCCCAGCTCGTTTAGGCGACCAAGGATTGTTATCTCTGGGGAACTCGCCCTCTGCGGCTGCTTAAAGACATTATCGAAATGCCTGGGAGTTAACAAA
This sequence comes from Providencia sp. R33, assembly GCF_019343475.1. Taxonomy (NCBI): domain Bacteria; kingdom Pseudomonadati; phylum Pseudomonadota; class Gammaproteobacteria; order Enterobacterales; family Morganellaceae; genus Providencia; species Providencia sp. R33. The sequence continues at coordinate 3,704,504 of NZ_CP072453.1, forward strand.
CGTAACTCCCGGGTAAAAGCGAGCGTAACCACTGGAATAGAGGGCTAGCTTTATTACTTAGATGAAACGGTCAGACGAGCGCGGCCTTTAGCACGACGGCGAGCCAGAACCTGACGACCATTTTTAGTGGCCATACGAGCACGGAAACCGTGTGAACGGTTGCGCTTCAGTACGGACGGTTGAAAAGTGCGTTTCATAACGATTTCTACCTAACTTTTAAATTTATTACTGATTCAGTAAACGCGTTGGCAACCAGTGGAAACTGATTTACACCTGTGCCTCTATCGCAACAATATAGAAAGAGGCAGGATTGTAATAAAACATAGGGGGTCACGTCAATAAAATGACGCAATCAAACCACTTTTATTTATAGCCTGGCTGACCGGTTTGCCGACATATGCTGTGACAGTCAACTCATGATTCTATTTTCATACTGACTGACAACCTGCTTTTGCCTGTATTCATGCCTAACCTTTAGGTTAGAACTGAACAAAGAACCCAACAAGTATACCGCAGTTTCGTGTAAAAATCACATCAGCACTGTACACAGGGAGGAAGATTATACGGACTCCGCCCCAAAGCGCAAGGATCTTCCCGCGATCTAAAAATATTTTTTGATCTTAAGGAATATTTTCGCTAAATCGTCTAAAGTTATCCCCAGCCATGTGGAAAAAATAACAAAAACTCAGATCCCCCAGCTAATGTCTTCCTTATAAGCGATGCCTTATCACATTTGCCTGTGGATAAAAAGCATAAAAACTGTGTAAAAGAATGAAGATCTCTGGCGAATTTTACGGTATGATCGCTGGTCTATTTCTGATCCACAGATCAGCAATATGCAGTGAGTTAAAGTTAATCTAAACCACTTAGGGTCGTTTTAAAAAATGCCCCATAGAAAATTCTGTATTTACATCCGTACTTCTTTTTTGTTCCATTGACCTTGTTTAGGGGAGTCCAACGTGTCACTTTCGCTTTGGCAGCAATGTCTTGCCCGATTGCAGGATGAACTACCTGCCACAGAATTCAGTATGTGGATACGCCCTCTTCAAGCTGAATTAAACGACAATACGCTGGCTCTTTATGCCCCAAATCGTTTCGTTCTCGACTGGGTTAGGGATAAGTACATCAATAATATCAACGAATTATTGAATGACTTTTGTGGAACTGACGCACCTGCACTACACTTTGAAGTAGGCAATAAACCGATTACTGTCGCGCCAGCAGCACCTCAAGCTCGTACTACTCACGAAGTGCCTGCTTTTGCCGTACCGTCAGCGCCCGTTAAACCAAGTTGGGACAATTCAGCAAAAGTACAACCTGATGTGGCTTACCGTTCAAATGTGAACCCTAAGCACAATTTTGATAACTTTGTTGAAGGTAAATCGAACCAGTTGGCTCGCGCAGCGGCGAGACAAGTCGCTGAAAATCCAGGTGGGGCTTATAATCCGTTATTCCTTTATGGCGGAACGGGTTTAGGTAAAACCCACTTATTGCACGCTGTGGGCAACAGCATTATGCAACACAAGGCCAATGCACGTGTCGTTTACATGCACTCTGAACGTTTTGTTCAAGATATGGTCAAAGCTCTACAGAACAACGCCATTGAAGAGTTCAAACGCTATTACCGTTCTGTCGATGCATTATTAATTGATGATATTCAATTTTTTGCCAATAAAGAGCGTTCTCAGGAAGAATTCTTCCATACATTTAACGCGCTACTTGAAGGCAATCAGCAAATTATTTTAACGTCCGACCGTTATCCTAAAGAAATTAACGGGGTGGAAGATCGCTTAAAATCACGCTTTGGTTGGGGTCTAACCGTCGCTATTGAACCACCAGAACTTGAAACGCGTGTGGCGATATTAATGAAAAAAGCGGATGAAAATGAGATTCAGCTTCCAGGTGAAGTGGCCTTTTTCATCGCAAAACGTCTGCGTTCCAACGTCCGTGAATTGGAAGGCGCGTTAAATCGTGTGATTGCCAATGCAAACTTTACTGGCCGCGCGATAACAATCGATTTTGTCAGAGAAGCACTACGTGACCTATTAGCACTACAAGAAAAACTGGTAACTATTGATAATATTCAGAAAACAGTTGCTGAGTATTATAAAATTAAAGTCGCTGATTTACTTTCAAAACGTCGTTCTCGTTCTGTCGCTCGTCCGCGTCAGATGGCAATGGCACTGGCGAAAGAGCTGACTAACCATAGTTTACCTGAAATCGGGGATGCCTTTGGCGGCCGTGACCATACCACGGTGTTACACGCTTGTCGTAAAATTGAACAGTTACGGGAAGAAAGCCATGACATCAAAGAAGATTTTTCTAATTTAATCAGAACATTATCATCTTAATTGCTATGAAATTTATAATAGAACGCGAGCAGTTATTAAAACCGTTACAACAGGTTAGTGGTCCTTTAGGTGGGCGTCCAACTCTGCCTATTTTAGGTAACCTTTTATTACAGGTAAAAGAAGGCACCCTCCAACTCACTGGAACCGACCTCGAAATGGAGATGATGGCCAATGTCACCCTAACAGGGGAACATGAAGTTGGCGCAACAACGGTGCCCGCACGCAAATTTTTCGATATTTGGCGTGGATTACCAGAGGGTTCTGAAATTCATGTAGAGCTCAATGATGACAGACTGCTCGTCCGTTCTGGGCGAAGCCGCTTCTCATTATCAACGTTGCCTGCGGCTGATTTTCCAAACTTGGATGATTGGCAAAGCGAAGTTGAATTTTCTCTTCCGCAATCAATACTGAAACGTTTAATTGAAGCGACTCAGTTTTCAATGGCACACCAAGATGTTCGTTATTACCTCAACGGTATGTTATTTGAAACAGAAGACCAAATGCTCAGAACGGTTTCAACCGATGGCCACCGCTTGGCGGTTTGTGCGATGGATATTGGGCAATCTCTGCCGTCTCACTCCGTGATCGTACCACGTAAAGGCGTGATTGAGTTAATGCGCTTATTAGACGGTGGCGATGCCCCTTTGCAATTGCAAATCGGCAGCAACAATATTCGTGCCCATGTTGGGGACTTTATCTTCACGTCTAAGTTAGTGGATGGTCGTTTCCCTGATTACCGCCGCGTGTTACCGAAAAACCCAGACAAAACATTAGAAGCGCGTTGTGACTTACTTAAACAAGCGTTTTCCCGTGCTGCAATTTTATCAAATGAAAAATTCCGCGGTGTCCGTCTGTATTTTAGTGAAAATCAATTGCGCATCACGGCGAATAACCCTGAGCAAGAGGAAGCTGAAGAAATCGTTGACGTCAGCTACCAAGGCACTGAAATGGAAATCGGCTTTAACGTCAGCTACATCTTAGATGTCCTTAACGCGCTGAAAAGTGAAAATGTGCAACTCCTACTCACTGATGCAACTTCTAGCGTACAAATTGAAGATGCGGACAGCAAAGCGGCAGTTTATGTCGTCATGCCAATGCGTTTATAATCGGTATTTATGATCCTTTCGCGTTTATTGATCCGCGATTTTCGAAATATAGAAAATGCGGATCTCTCCTTAGCCAATGGGTTTAATTTTCTCATTGGCCCGAATGGGAGCGGTAAAACCAGTATATTGGAAGCGATATACACTTTAGGCCATGGCCGTGCATTTCGCAGTATTCAAGCGAACCGAGTTATACGCCATGAACAAGAACAATTTATTCTTCATGGTAAACTGAGTCACTTAGATGAAACGCGTAACGACCTTTCATTAGGCTTAAGTAAAAACCGCGAAGGTGACAGTAAAGTCCGAATTGACGGAACAGATGGCCATAAAATTGCTGAACTCGCAAAATTATTGCCAATGCAATTGATTACCCCAGAAGGTTTTACCTTACTCAATGGCGGCCCTAAATACCGCCGCGCATTCATTGATTGGGGCTGTTTTCACAACGACCCACTGTTTTTCTCTGTTTGGTCAGATTTAAAACGGTTATTAAAGCAGCGAAATGCCGCTTTACGGCAAGTCACTCGTTATGATCAAATTCGCCATTGGGATGCTCAGTTAGCACCACTTTCAGAGCAAATAAGTCAATGGCGACAAGACTATATTTCTGGTATTGCAGAGAATATAGAGCAGACTTGCCAACAATTTTTACCCGAATTTTCATTATCTGTCTCCTTCCAACGTGGTTGGGATAAAGAAATTGATTATTCAGAGCAACTAGAACGCCAATTTGAGCGTGATAGAGCACTAACCTACACCGCTTCAGGACCACATAAAGCGGATTTGCGGATCAGAGCCAATGGGATTCCTGTTGAAGACATGCTTTCACGGGGACAGCTCAAGCTGTTGATGTGTGCACTTAGGTTAGCGCAGGGTGAGTTTTTCACCCGTCAGAGCGGGCAGCAATGCCTGTATCTGCTGGATGATTTTGCCTCCGAACTCGATGCGGGTCGCCGTCAATTATTGGCAGCTCGCCTCAAAGCTACGCAAGCACAGGTGTTTGTTAGTGCCATTACACCCGAGCAAGTTAATGATATGATAGATGCAAATAGCAAGATGTTTAGCGTAGAACATGGCAAAATAGAAGTTCAACCTCAGGAATAGAAAGAGCAGGAAACGTTGATGTCGAATACATATGACTCCTCAAGTATCAAGGTATTAAAAGGACTGGATGCGGTGCGTAAGCGCCCGGGCATGTATATCGGTGATACAGACGATGGAACAGGTCTTCATCACATGGTTTTCGAGGTTGTCGACAATGCTATCGACGAAGCCCTCGCAGGCTTTTGTGACGATATCGTTATCACTATCCATGCCGATAACTCTATCTCCGTACAGGATGATGGACGTGGTATCCCAACGGGTATCCACGAAGAAGAAGGTGTCTCTGCTGCAGAAGTCATCATGACAGTTCTGCACGCAGGGGGTAAATTCGATGATAACTCCTATAAAGTTTCCGGCGGATTGCACGGCGTAGGGGTATCGGTTGTTAACGCCTTATCTGAAAAATTAGAATTAGTCATCAAGCGTGATGGCAAAGTCCACGAACAAATCTACAAACACGGTGAGCCTCAAGGCCCTTTAACCGTTGTTGGTGAAACTGACCAAACAGGGACACGCGTCCGTTTTTGGCCAAGCATGGACACCTTTAAAGGCGTCACTGAGTTCGAATATGACATATTAGCGAAGCGTTTACGTGAGTTATCCTTCTTAAACTCGGGCGTTTCTATCAAACTCATTGATAAGCGTGATGGAAAAGAAGACCATTTCCATTATGAAGGTGGTATCAAAGCATTCGTTGAGTATTTAAGCCGCAACAAAACCCCGATCCACCCATCCGTATTCTATTTCTCTACAGAAAAAGACGGTATTGGCGTTGAAGTTTCAATGCAGTGGAATGATGGTTTCCAAGAAAACGTTTACTGCTTTACCAATAACATTCCACAGCGCGATGGTGGTACTCACCTTGCTGGTTTCCGTGCCGCGATGACGCGTACACTGAACAACTACATGGAAAAAGAAGGTTATCAGAAAAAAAGCAAAGTCAACGCAACAGGTGACGATGCCCGTGAAGGTCTGATTGCTGTTATTTCTGTAAAAGTCCCTGATCCTAAATTCTCATCACAAACCAAAGAAAAACTGGTGTCATCCGAAGTGAAAACTGCGGTTGAAACGATGATGAATGAGAAACTGGTTGAGTATTTACTGGAAAACCCAAATGACGCCAAAATCGTTGTTGGGAAAATTATTGATGCCGCACGTGCGCGTGAAGCAGCACGTAAAGCCCGTGAAATGACACGTCGTAAAGGCGCGTTAGATTTAGCAGGCTTACCGGGTAAACTGGCTGACTGCCAAGAACGCGACCCTGCATTATCCGAACTGTACCTTGTGGAAGGGGACTCAGCGGGCGGCTCAGCAAAACAAGGCCGTAACCGTAAAAACCAAGCCATCCTACCGCTGAAAGGTAAAATTCTTAACGTTGAAAAAGCGCGTTTTGATAAAATGCTTTCTTCTCAGGAAGTTGCAACCCTTATTACCGCATTAGGTTGTGGTATCGGTCGCGATGAATATAACCCAGACAAACTGCGTTACCACAGCATTATTATCATGACGGATGCCGACGTCGATGGTTCACACATTCGTACGTTACTGTTGACCTTCTTCTATCGTCAAATGCCTGAAATTGTTGAGCGTGGCCATATCTTTATCGCTCAGCCACCACTGTACAAAGTGAAGCGTGGTAAACAAGAACAGTACATTAAAGATGACGATGCGATGGACGATTACCTAATTTCTATCGCCCTTGATGGCGCTGAGCTGCATTTAAGTGCAGATGCACCAGCCATGAAAGGTGAGGAATTAGAGAAGTTGGTTGTTGAATACAATGCGGCTCACCGTATTATTCGCCGTCTTGAGCGCCTTTACCCACAAGCGTTACTCAATAGCTTGGTTTATCAGTCAACTTTGACGGAAGATGATTTAAAAACCAAAGAAAAAGTTGAAGAATGGGCAAAAACGCTTGTTCAGCGCTTAACGGACAACGAGCAATTCGGTAGCACCTACAGCTACACTATTAACGAAAACCGTGAACGTCAATTGTTCGAACCAACCATCCGTATTCGCACCCACGGTGTTGATACTGATTACAACCTCGATTTTGATTTTGTACACGGTAGTGAGTACCGCCGTATCACTCACTTAGGTGATATCATTGGTGGGCTGATTGAAGAAGGTGCCTACATCCAACGTGGTGAACGCCGTCAAGACATTAGCAACTTCGAAGAAGCACTGGCTTGGTTAACACGTGAATCACGTCGTGGCCTGTATGTACAACGCTATAAAGGTCTTGGTGAAATGAACCCTGAACAACTTTGGGAAACCACCATGAACCCGGAAACTCGTCGTATGATGCGTGTAACAGTGAAAGATGCAATCGCAACAGACTTACTCTTCACCACATTAATGGGTGATGCTGTTGAACCACGTCGTGCCTTTATTGAAGAGAACGCCTTAAAAGCCGCAAATATCGATATTTAATTATTATATTGGTGCTATTTATAAAACCCCTGATATGCAAATATCAGGGGTTTTTATTTAAATATTAAATAGTATTAAAATTATATTTTTTTACTTTAATCATTAGATTGAAAAAATAAATTTAGTCTTATTTTCAACTTATCGACCATCTAACAAAACACCGTTATCCAGCACAGATAAAACAAAATAAAAATCACTTAAAATCAAACACATAAACAAATACCACAGTAAAAGAAAAATAAAAAAACAAATAAACACACATCTAAATCAAAAAAAATAACTCTATTATTTTTATTTCCTTCGGCATAAAACAGATTACGTTCTGAAAACAGAATATCGCTAATTTAAAACTCACTAAATAAGCCTGTAGGAATATAATGAAAAGCCCATTTAAATCTATACCCATTATATTGGTATCAATATTTTATGCTTATCCTTCATTGGCATTAAAAGGCTATGAAGATACAGAAAAGCAAATTTTAGATAAAAGAAATGACTGGCTTCAAGGCATTAAAAATGAAGCAATCACACCCCCCCCCTCTGAAAACTCCCTCGCAGCAGAGAAAGACAGGGTGATTTACCATGAAAAAAGAAAAATAACGGGTGAGCGAAAAACACTCGCAGAAGCGGATAAAAACCAAAAAAAAGATTATTTATCAAGCACATTTAATAAAGTTATATTCGGTGAAAATAAACAGAACATTGATTTAGCAGAGAATCGCCCCTTCAAAAAGCTGCAATCTTTATTTAACCAAGGCCATACCACTCAGTTAGACCCTAAACAGCCCGAAAAGGCGATGGAATTTAGTTTAAAAGACCATTTTCTTCGCGGTCGGCCAAAACACGTTCTCGACCCCAATGGTGAGTACCTGCCAGATTATACAAAAATAACAGGCTCATCGTACCCAAGTGGCCATGCTTGGAGTGCTTATAAACAAGCAGCAACCTTATCAATGTTATTCCCTAAGAAAATAAAAGCGATAGACAGCCGAGCTGCTGAATATGGTGAAAGCAGAGTCATCGTTGGGGCGCATTTCCCAACTGATATCATCGCTTCGCGAACAGGGAATTATTATTTACTTGCCCAACACTTAGCAGATGACAAGATTGCTGAATCATTTGCTACCTTAGCCAAAGATGCCTATTCCAGCTTACCCAGTCAATGTCGGCATTCTCTCAATAACTGCTTTGCTACCGAACCAGAAGGCAGCCCCAAAGTTGGAAATGCCTATACCATCCCCACACTCACCCCCGATAAATTTCCTAAATTAGCCAATAACTTACTGCGGATGCGTTTTGCCTATCTGACCGAAGAACAACGGCTGAGTATTATCGCCAATACCGCCTATTCCCCTGAATCTATTTCAGGTTGGAACATCAATAAAGATGACCCAAATACTTATTGGGGGTTAATCAATCTACCTGAAGCTTATGATGGCCCGACTTATTTCTATGACGACTTTATGATTAGCCAAAACAAAAGTGCGTATAGCTTAGAGACATATTTAACTAACGATGAGTGGAAAAAAAACATTCATGGCCCTGGGAAATTAATCAAATCCGGCACTGGCACACTCATTTTATCAGGCAACAATCGCTTTGCTGGCCTACACCTCAACGAAGGTTATATCACTTTAGCTGGCGAAAATACTTACGCAACACGGTCATCCGTCAATGGTGGGGAGCTAACCATAAACGGTAGTTTGAATTCCCCATTAGATATACACACAGGGCTCGTTATCAATAATGGGAAAATGCACGATGTCAGTATTCATAATGGAGGGCTACTTAAGGGTAATGGACCAATTCGCAACTTAACCGTAAAAAGCGGTGGGGCGATTACCCCTGGCAAAAATAAAGCCGTGACTATCGAGATTGCCGACTCTGTCACATTTGAACCCAATAGCTTATATCCTGTTGAAATTACAGAGGATGGAAAAAGTGACAAGATTAATAGCCAAGGCTTAGCGGTGTTAAATGGAGGAGCTGTCAGTGTTACGTTTCAGGGTAAAAAAACCGCGCTCACCGCAGAACAAATCGTTCAGTTGCTGGATAAAGAATACGTCATCTTGAGTGCAAAAAAAGGGGTAAAAGGCCAGTTCGATTCGGTACAACCCGGCTATACCTTTGTTAAATCTAAACTCATGTATTCACCAAATGACGTCATCCTAAACTTTTCACGCAGTGAAATACCGTTTGCCTCTTTCGCTGAAACACCAAACCAAAAAGCCATTGCAACCGTACTTGATACTTTGCCAAAGCAGCACCCGTTATATACCAGCCTGATATTGTCTGATGAAAACACGGTGAAAGATACAATATATGAATTATCCAAACCAATTCATGCGCATATATTATCAAATAAAATCAACAACACGCTGCCTATTCGACGAAAACTGCTTGAGCAGGTTCGCGCCTCCGAGTCATTAAATCAGGTCAATGAGAATAAAAGGGACTTCTGGCTAAGCACGCTATTTCAACAAGAAAATAGGCCCAGTGACAATAATTCGACCAGCTATAACGCCTCTGCAAATGGTGTGTTCATCGGCCTAGGCCAGCGGTTTTATCATGATAGCATTATGGCGGGCATCGCCTTAGGTGCCACACAAGGTTCATTATCCAGCGCGGGTAACACGAGCGATAATGTCAGCTACCATATAGCAGCTTATGGCGGCGCACACATAAAACCGATTGTTCTTCGAGGTGGTTTTGAATATAGCAGCACTGCCATCGATATAAAAAGATATGTGAACCTACAGACGTCTACTGATACCAATACATCGACCTACGACATTGCATCAAGCCAAGCTTTTATTGAAGCGGCTTATCCTTTCACAACGTCTTTCATAAATATCGAGCCTTTTACAAATTTTGCCTATATCAATACACACAACCAAGCCATGTATGAAGATGGGACTCGATCAATATTAAGTGCTGACAAACAAAGCACTGCCACTTTACTTTCCATGTTAGGGCTACGTATTGATAACCGTTGGGTTCTCAACAGCCAGTTTCAACTTGGCCTATATGGTGAACTTGGCTGGCAACACCAATATGGCAACCTAGAGCGAAAGATAAACTTAAAGTTCCCACAAACAGGTGCTGAGTTTGTTTCACAAAGCGTTGATGCCCCTCGGGATAGTGTGACTGCAAGGGTTGGGGCAAATTTAGACATTGGTGACGGTTATAAAGTATCTCTTGATTACAGCAAGCTAAAATCTAACGATTACGACAATAACAATGTTAATGCTAAGTTTTCCTTGTCGTTTTAACCTTTGCTGACAGAATTATATGATTGAAAATCGTCTAAAAATTAAATTATCGATTATTAGGCGATTTTTTGTTTTTCTGAAAGACAAGTCAGAAACGATAGACCCACAATAAAACTCGATATTTTGCTAATCTTTGCCCATAGTTAACGCATTGAGTTTCATCTAAATATCGAGGCTTTTATGTTTGAGTTAACTTTTTTACGTGAATTATTAGGCTCTAGCGTTCACGTGCTTCAATTATTGTTAGAAGCTATTTCGGTTATCTGTGTGATTATTGGTTTAATCAAAACATTGATTGTGTGGTTCCGTGTCAAAATCGCGCGTACTGCACGTTATTGTTTTGGTGACTGGCTAGCTACTGCGTTGGAATTTCAGTTAGCCGCAGATATTTTAGCCACCACGGTTGACCCTGATTTAGACAGCCTGATCAAATTAGGTATCATCGCCGTGATCAGAACGTTCCTGAACTATTTCTTAGCAAAAGAATTAGAACACCAACCACAACAGCATACTCACAAAACACAATAAATTACCGAGCCCCTTTAACGAAAAAAGCCTGCACAACATTCATGTGCAGGCTTGATAAAACTCGGTATTCGTTTGTAATTACAGTAAAATTCTCAACATACGACGCAGCGGTTCAGCGGCGCCCCATAACAGTTGGTCACCAACTGTAAAGGCAGACAAATACTCTGGGCCCATGTTCAGTTTACGCAGACGCCCTACTGGCGTGCTTAATGTACCTGTGACTGCTGCGGGTGTTAGCTCACGCATAGTAATTTCACGGTCATTCGGCACCACTTTTACCCAGTCATTATGAGAAGCCAACAGTTGCTCAACCTCTTTTAATGGGATATCTTTTTTCAGTTTTAAGGTAAAAGCTTGGCTATGACAACGCAGTGCGCCAACACGAACACATAAACCATCCACTGGAATGATGTTATTACCTGTTGCTAAGATTTTGTTAGTTTCCGCTTGGCCTTTCCACTCTTCGCGGCTTTGGCCGTTTTCCAGCGCTTTATCAATCCACGGAATTAAACTGCCCGCTAATGGCACACCGAAAGCATCCGTTGGCATTGTGCCGCTACGGGTAAAGTCGGTTACTTTTTTCTCGATATCTAAAATTGCGGATGCTGGGTCTTGCAGTTCTTTTGCCACTTGTGTGTGTAATGAACCCATTTGCGCTAAAAGTTCACGCATATTACGTGCACCAGCACCTGATGCCGCTTGGTAGGTGGCAACAGATGCCCATTCAACTAAATTATTGGTGAATAACCCGCCTAAAGACATCAACATCAAACTGACCGTACAGTTACCACCAACAAAGGTCTTAATGCCTTTATTTAATCCATCTTGGATATGTTGGTTATTCACTGGGTCTAAAATGATAATTGCATCATCTTTCATACGTAATGAAGATGCTGCATCAATCCAATAGCCATTCCAGCCAGATTCACGCAGTTTCGGATAAACATCATTGGTATAGTCACCACCTTGGCAACTAATGATAATATCCAATGCTTTTAGTGCATCAATATCAAACGCGTCTTGTAACGTACTACGGTGGCCGCAGTAAGTAGGTGCTTCAGCACCATGTTGTGAGGTCGTAAAGAACACAGGACGAATTCCATCAAAATCACGCTCTTCAACCATTCTCTGCATCAGTACAGAGCCTACCATTCCTCGCCAGCCAACAAATCCTACATTTTTCATTTCTATTCACCCTGTTTGTTTAATATTTTACCAAGAAATTTCCAGTTCCGACTCAAGCCCTCTTAGATGCTGCCATTTTTATCATTCATCGGGCATTCACATAAGTTGAAGCTAGAAATTTTTCGGATGTATTAAACCTGACAAAATATGCCCCAGTGTGCAAGTGAATTTCATCACTATTAACTGAATGATTAGTAACAAAACTAATGATCGACGAAATATCTGAATATTTTTTCCAAATTGGAAAATTGCCTTTCGCCATTCATCCCTACATAGAGCCTACTCAGACAAGTAAAATCAAGCTAATTATCATAGAAATGAGTCTTGCACGATGAAAAAATATGTCCTTTTTAGTTTTTGGATAGTGTTAATTTATCCGATTGGCGTTGACCTACACCTAACAGGTCTTCCTCTCATTGCTGTAGACCTAAAAGCCAGTGAAAGCCAATTACACATGGCATTTTCCATTTATCTTGCGGGCATGGCATCAACCATGCTCATCGCTGGCTGGTGTGCCGACCATATAGGCAGAAAACCCGTTCTCTTGGTTGGAACTCTGCTGTTTACCATTGCATCCGTAATGGTGGGCACGGCATCAACCGTTTCTGTCTTTCTAGGCGCTCGTTTTCTGCAAGGAATTGGGGCAGGTTTTTGTTATGTCGTCACCTTCGCATTATTACGTGATGTCTTGTCTGCTCAAGTAAGAACTCAGGTTTTATCTGCCATGAATGGTATCACATGCATCGCCCCTGTCCTTGCCCCAGTTATCGGTTTTATTCTTTTACTGTTCTATCACTGGTCTGCGATGTTCTATTTCATGGCAGCTTATTCCGCACTCAGCTTCGTTTTCTGCTTAGTTTCTATTAAAGAAACTAAACCTGTAATTTCCACAATAGAAAAGTCACCACAATCAAATGAACAATTGTTTAATCAATTATTTCTTTCTCGTTTAGCTATATCCTGTCTCGGAATGGCTGTTATTCTAACCTATGTCAATGTTGCACCTATCATCTTAATGACTAACCTTGATTTTACGGCAGGGGAATTTTCAACATCAATGGCGTTGCTGGCTGTAGTCAGTATGGTGACATCGTTCTCAATGCCTAAATTAATTTCCTTATTTAAAAATCAATCCATCCTATATACTGCACTCAGCCTATTTTTACTTAATGCATTAATACTATTGGTCTTTATGACTTATCTTAACCACATAGCTCTGTTATTCATCGTATTTGCATTCTGTGGTGCTGGGTTTTCAATGTTATTTGGGATCATTATGAGCCAAGCCTTATCTCCCTTTACTCAACGTGCTGGATTGGCCAGCTCAGTATTAGCTATAGGGCAATTAAGCTTTGCTTCATTGTATATTTGGATAATGGGTTGGATTGGCATATCGTCTTTAAATATGCTTTTAATTATCTTATTAGTGACAGGTATGGTTGGGTTCACATTACTCAAAATACCCGTTTCTCAAACGAAGAGTAAGGTTGCTATCTATGAATAAGATATTGCATCGATTAGACTTAAACTTACTGGTTATTTTGCAATATCTTCTTGAGGAACGTAGCGTTAGCTTAGCGGCTAACCGCTTATCTGTGACACCATCTTCGGTAAGTAAATCATTGGCAAAACTACGTGATTGGTTTGGCGACCCCTTATTTATTCGAAGTCCGCAAGGGTTAGTTCCAACTACGCTAATGCACCAAATTGAAAAATCACTACCTGAATTTTTAAATTTATCAAACTATATAGCCAATATTCGCGATACAGAAAAACCCAAAGGGATCAACTTCCGTCTAATGATGGAAGCGCCTCTTAATCTCATCATGCTACATGACTTATCATTAAAAATATTAAATCAATACCCTGAATCAAGTGTAAGAGTCCATGATTGGGATTATAACTCCCTTGCAAGTATCATTGCTGGTGATGCTGATATCGGTGTTTTAGGTCGGGAAAGTCATCACAAATCAAAAGAATCCATTAAATTAATTCCAGATATTCTTAATTTTGAAATACTCTTCACTGACAGGCCTCTCGCTTTTGTACGGCTGGACCATCCACTTCTAAAGGAAGAATGGAATTTAACTAACCTTCTGAAATACCCACATATTAGCACTGAATACAGCAACCGCATTCCTTGGGCTTTAGATGACCTACTACAAAGTATAAAGCTCGCTCGTCATATTCATTTATCGTACTCATCATTTGAACAATCATTATTAATGGCATCTCATTCAGGGCATTCATTGGTCACCTGTGCGCCAAGTTATTGCCAACATTATGTCAATCAATTCAAACTCAATTTAGTATGCCTTCCGATCCCTATCGACGAAAGTTTGTACCAACAACTTGATATTCCTTTTTTAATGTTGTGGCATAAACGAAATGCCTATAATTCCAAGACATTATGGTTAAGAGAGCAAATTAAAACGGGCATTTCTGCTTTTATGAATGGAATATAACTGATTGTTATTTAAAAGCTGAGATGTACGAAATATATCCATACATTCCAGCTTTATCAAAATACAGGGAAATGAAACGCAGATTTAACGTTTTTTCTTACAACCTTGTACTGCTTTAAAACGCGGATTTGTTTTACAAATCACATACACGCGCCCACGACGGCGAACCACTTGGCAATCTGGGTGGCGTGTTTTTGCTGTTTTTAATGAACTCAACACTTTCACGTTTACTTATCCTCTGTTTGCAGAAAACGCCCAAAACGTTTCTGAAATTGTGCGGTTTTCCCTTCTTGAGAAATTAATTTCTGTTTTCCGGTATAGAACGGATGGGATTGAGAAGAGACGTCCAGCGTGACATACGGGAAGGTTTCGCCTTCAAATTCAATCGTTTTTTCAGTTTTAATCGTTGAACCCACTTTGAAATAGGCATCCGCACTGGTGTCATGGAAAACCACTGTGCGATATTGAGGATGGATCCCTTGTTTCATAATAACCACCTAAATGTAATGTTATAATATAACAATACACCGTTTAAAAATGGCGCGCAATTATTTTCTTTATCTAAAGTGAAAAGAGAAGAAGACTGGCGTTATTTTTCTAATAACGCCAGTAAGTGGGGTGATAATCAAAAACCTTAACGATAACCTTGTGATAACGGAACTTCAGGATCTGGCTCACCGGTGATACGGTTTCTTAAATCGCGACGAATAATCTCAATCGACCAAAACCAA
Source organism: Providencia sp. R33 (assembly GCF_019343475.1). NCBI lineage: Bacteria > Pseudomonadati > Pseudomonadota > Gammaproteobacteria > Enterobacterales > Morganellaceae > Providencia > Providencia sp. R33. The sequence continues at coordinate 3,719,679 of NZ_CP072453.1, forward strand.
ATTAAATGGCCAAAAATTTCAGAGACATTTTCGTACCAAGGTAAATCTAAAAGTGGTGGTGTTAAGCCCATTAAAGGAAATGAAATCATATGGACAAACAACTGAGCTAATGCCCCAGCTAACAAGCCTTGCCATAATTTAATTTTTGGGAAAATTTCGGCAACGATGCAATAACCAATCGCAAAGACTAATGAAAATAGAATATGCGTCACGCCAACCCAATTAAAAACATGCCCTGCAAATGTGTACACGGCGGCATTGGGGTCCACCATCCCCAACCAATCCCTTAAAAAAACATACGGTGGATTGAGGAAATTACGTGAGCAATCAACTTGCTCCGCAACGCGGATTAGCGTTTCAGGTGAACAAGCCACATTAAACATGTCGGTTGGGCTACGTGGCGGTAAAGGCACTTCTGCCCCCCACTTCACGAAAGCAGAAACAATTCCACTGATAATACCGACAAAGAAAGCAACACCATAACGGCGACGTTTTTTTTCTGTGATATAAAAGAATCCCCGAGCCATAGAACCTCTTTATTTGACTTAAGTTTTTTTGAGATCCATTTATTCTCTTTTTGTGAACATCCGTAAATGATGTGAATCAATAAAATAATAATCACCAGTAGAAATAATTACCGCTCTAATTGCTGCACCTAGCTCACTGAACAAAAATAAAAACCAAAACGATAATTTCTCTAGGCATAATCTTTTGTATAATTAAGCCATCACATACGACCATTTAATTGTTTATCAAATGGATACGTCATTACCGGTGATAAACACACCATTTGGGGAAGAGGAAAATGTATTACGGCTTTGACATGGGCGGAACCAAAATCGAACTGGCAGTCTTTGATAATGAACTCAATCAAGTCTGGCAAAAACGCGTTCCGACTCCTAAAGATGACTACCAAGCTCTGCTGAATGCCTTTCTTGCACTCACCCAAGAAGCCGATGAAAAATTCAATTGCCAAGGGAAAATTGGCGTTGGTGTTCCCGGTATTGTTAATCATGCAGAAGGTACCGTATTTACCACTAACGTCCCTGCAGCGCAGTACAAACCACTGATCCATGACTTAGCCAATACTTTACAGCGCTCCGTAAAAGTGGAAAACGATGCCAATTGCTTTGCCTTATCTGAAGCTTGGGATCCAGAATTTAAGCGCTACCCAACCGTGCTAGGCTTAATTTTAGGTACCGGTGTTGGTGGTGGATTTGTCATTAATGGCAAAGTGCTATCAGGGAAAAATGGCATTGCAGGTGAAATTGGCCATATGAACCTTAGTGTTCGTGCGGCAAAACTATTAGGGGATACCGTCCCAGAAATAACCTGCGGCTGTCAACAAATAGGTTGTTTCGAGACTTACCTTTCAGGGCCTGGGTTTGAACGTATTTATGCTGCATTTACTGGGGAAAAACGCTCTGCTATTGAAATTATTGAGCGATACCATCAACAAAGCCCTGAAGCTATTGAACACGTTGAACGATATATGTCAGTGCTCGCGATGTTTATGGGGCAAGTCATTACAGTTTTTGACCCTGATTTAGTCGTCTTCGGCGGTGGGTTGTCGCAATTTGAAGAAATTTACCAACGTTTGCCTGAAGTACTTCCTCAATACCTATATGGCATTGCCACTTTACCCGCCATTGAAAAAGCCCGCTATGGTGACTCAGGCGGAGCTCGCGGCGCGGCTTTCCTCAACTTAATCGACTAATTTTCCTTTCTTGCTCCTTGGCAATTGTCTGCTAAGGAGCATATTTCCCTTTATTTTCAGATGATAATCATTATCATTCATTTGTGAATGGTGATAAAATAACCCAATATCAATCGGTTTGGTTATCATTACTACTTTAAGAATAACTTCAGTAAATTATAACTAGAAAACAGCAAGATATTATTAAATATTGGCGATAAAGACTTGTCTGATACAGCTTTTGACTAAAAACGCTATTATTGCGTTACATACAATGAGGCCATAAACAAAACATCTGCCGTTAACCCGAAACAACAATAAAGAGAATATCTTATGGGATTGTTTTTCCAGAGTAGTTTGATGTTTCCCACCATTATTTTTAGTGGTTTGCTCATTATTGTGCTTTTTTATTGGCTATGTGCTGCATTTGGCTTACTCGATATTGATGTCTTTAATATTGATACTGAATTTGATGCTGGGCTTGATGCATCAGGCTTCGCGGGCTGGCTCACTAAACTGGGCTTAGCGGGTATTCCAGTCACCATTATTCTAACCTTATTTACGCTATTTGGCTGGGTTATCAGCTACTTCTGCGTTTATGGTTTTATCCGTTTTATTGATTCAACTTTATTACGCTATCTTGTTGGCTTCGCCGTATTTGCCATCACACTGTTTATTTCCCTTCACCTCACCGCCTTATGTTTAAAACCCGTTCGTAAAAAACTCGTCAGCCTTAATAAACCCAAGACTGTACATCAGCTTATTGGCAAATTAGCGACCGTGCGTTCAGGGTCTGTGAGTGAACAAAATGGGGAAGCGACGCTGGAAGATGGCGGTGCAGGGTTAATTTTACAGATACGCGCACCATCAACCGAGAATTTAAAACGGGGTGATCGCGTCATCATAATTAGCTATGACGCGCAATCCCACAGTTACCAAGTCGTGACGGAAGATGAGTTTCGTCATTAATGTTTACGATATAGACAATAAACCTTTGCTTGCCTATTTAAAATAACGACCACGTCGGAACCTATGGAGAAGAAATATGGATTTGGCTGCATTAATGCCCTTTTTAACCATTATTGGCGGGATCATCGTCATTATTTTAGGCTTCTTTGGATTATTTAAAGCCTTCTATATCAAAGTTCCACAAGGTACCGCACTGATTGTGAACGATATGTCGTCACAACCCAAAGTGCATTTCACCGGTGCACTGGTTTACCCTGTTATCTACAAAAAAGAATTTATGCGCATTTCCCTTCTCACATTAGAAGTGGACCGCCGTGGTAAAGACGGTTTGATTTGCCATGATAACTTACGTGCAGATATCACCGTTGCCTTCTATTTACGTGTGAATGAAACCACCGAAGACGTCCTGAAAGTGGCAAAAGCGATTGGGGTCGACCGTGCTTCTGACCACCAAGCTGTTAGCACCTTATTTAGTGCAAAATTCTCTGAGGCGCTAAAAACTGTCGGTAAGCAGTTTGATTTAGCAAAGCTTTTTGAAGACCGCCAAAACTTCCGTGACCGTATTGTTGATGTGATTGGTAAAGATCTTAATGGCTATGCATTAGAAGACGTTGCCATTGACTACTTAGAGCAAACGCCGAAATCCGCCCTTGATCCAAACAATATCTTTGACTCCGAAGGTATTCGTAAAATCACTGAAATTACCGCTATCCATAATATTGAAACTAACCAAAAAGAGCGTGACCAAGAGTTAGCGATTCAAAAGAAAAATGTGGAAACGCGTGAAGCTAGCTTAGCCTTAGAGCGCCAGCAAGCCGATGCAGAAGCTCGTCAAAAACGTGAAATTGACAATATTCGTTCCCGTGAACAAGCGGAAACACTACGTGTTCAAGAAGAAGAACGCCTAAAATCAGAACAAGCACGTATTCAAACTCAGCAAGAGATTGAAATTCGTGAAGAAAACCGTATGCGTGAAGTTGAAGTTGCTCAACAAAATCGCACCCGTGCCGTTGCGATTGAAGAAGAGCGCGTTAGCCGTGCACGTGAATTAGAAATTGTCGCCCGTGAGCGCGAAGTTGAACTGCAACGCATTGAAAAAGAAAAAGCTTTAGAAGAAGAACGCAAAAATATCTCGAATGTGATCCGCGAACGTGTTGCCGTTGAAAAAACTGTCGCACAAGAAGAGGAGCGCATTAAAGAAGTCCGTGAAGTGTCTGAAGCTGAACGTATGCGCCAAGTCACCGTGATCAATGCGCAAGCAGAAGCAGAAGAGTTATTAGTTCGCCAAGTGAAAAGAGCCGAAGCCGATGAAGCCAGCGCGAAACACAAAGCGGAAGAAATCAGCACCATGGCACAAGCCGAATTAGAAGCCTCCGCCAAACAAGCAGAAGCGAAAAAACGCTTAGCGGAAGGGATTGAGGCAGAACACGCCGCGTTAGGCTTAGCAGAAGCACGCGTTCGCCAAGCAACGGCTGAAGCAGAAGAAAAAGAAGGTTTAGTGCTTGCCAATATCACCGCAGAGAAACTGTTAGCCGAAGCTCGTGGCTTGAAAGAAAAAGGCTTAACCGAAGCGCAAGTGATGGAAGCCAAAGCGAAAGCTGAGCAACAACAAGGCCTTGCCGAAGCAAAAATCCTAGAAGAGAAACTCGCTGCGCAAGCGCGTGGTGAAGAGCAACAAGCTAACGCGAAAGAAAAATTAGGTTTAGCTGACGCGAAAGTACTTGAAGAGAAACTCGCGGCACAAGCACGCGGTGAAGGCCAATTAGGTTCAGCACAAGCAGAAGTTATCCGCCAACGCCTGAAAGCCGAAGCAGACGGTTTAACTGACAAATTCAAATCCATGGATCATCTCAGTGACACCGCGCGTTCCCATGAAGAATTCCGTATGCGCCTCGAGAAAGAGTTTGAACAATCCATGGCCTCTATTGATGCGAACAAAGAAATTGCCCGTGAGCAGGCAGATGTCTTGGCCGCAGCACTTAGCAAAACTAACATCGAAATTGTCGGCGGCGATGGCAGCTTCTTCAATACTTTCTCTAAAGCACTTAGCTTAGGTAAGGCTGTCGATGGCTTCATGGATAAGAGCAGCTTTGCCAAAGAAAATGTCGAGAAGCTGATTAACCGCAGCAAAGAAGATAAAAAAATCGATGTAGCGGCTTTACTGAAAAACCCTGAAGTTCAAGACCTTATCAATGGATTTATGGCGGCAAAAGGCGCAGGTCAATTAGCAAAAACAGTAACAGCGAAACCTGTTCCACCCGCTGATGACCAACTTTAGTTAATCAAAATCTGAGGGGGCTTTTTTGCCCCCTATTGCCTTTATTTTTTCATCCACCTTAAGGGAATTCGCTGCACCATGTCAGATTTTCAGGAAACGGATCGCGAGCAAGAAATACTCGATAGTGCTGTTGCAGAAGGGGGCGCTTATGAAATATTACGTAAGCGACTGACCGAACAAGGCCAGCAACTTCATCAAAAAGCCATACAGCTCAATGAAAAACGCCTAGAAGAATTTGGCCAAAGCCAAATGGATATTATTGGGCGTATTCGTATTCGTACTGAAAATAACTGCCAAGCCCGAGATATTATTCGAGTGGGTGAATGGTTGTTATTTGGTTATAACGTTTTCCTTGGATTAAAAAAAGAAACGCATCTGGATGATGTGTTTTCATTGTATCGTTTGATTGAAAATGAAGGCGAATTTGACGTTGAAGCCGTCGACAATGAAGATACCTTTTTAAATGATACCCGCTTTGTTCAGGATTTTACTGAACTCTATACCTATTATAAAAACACCCAATTACTGCAACTTGTCGAGCGTGATGGCAAGCTGCTAGCTAGCTTCCAAATAGGCGAGCGCATTACCGATGTACGCGTTTTTCGTTGGTCGATTTCAAGCGATAAGCAACGTATTGAATATATTGATAATCGAGGGGAGCGCGATATCGCCCTGCCCCCCGCGTATGACTTTGAGTGGCAAAAAACCACTCGCGAAGATACCGTAAATGGCCGTTACCCGCACATTAATATCCTCGATACCGTATTCGTTGAAACTATCGGTGGTGACTTAACAATCAAGTGTGAAAATAACACTGAAGATGGTTTGGGAATTTACCGTGAAGCGGTGCTGGATAAAAACCAGTCCCTCGATGATGCGCAAATTGAATATGCCCAAACGGGCAGTTTGATTATTTTAAAGATTTTGCCTTATCGGGAAGAAAGCTGGCGTTATCTGGTTTACAACACTCTGACCCAGTCTGTGCAACGCATTGACGCCATTGGGCAGGCTTGTGTTCAACTCCCTGAAGATCACGGTATTATTTTCCCTGGTGGGTATTACCTGCAAAATGGTGAATACAAAACCTTTGAGCAACCGATGGATGGTATGCGTTTTCGCCGCTTGCGTCGCTCACCCAATGGGGAAGACGTTTTATACGTTTTTTATTCGCCGAACCAAGGCCGCATCGCACTTTTCAACTATAACCTGATTGAACGAACCCTATCCGTTCCATTGATTGGGCACGGCTATGCCATGCTTGAAGATGGCAAAATGGTGCTGTTTGAAGGTGAGGGGGAAGAAGCCACCCGTGTGCATCCAATGCAAGTATGGCAAACGCCTTTTTATTCCGATGAGTTTGCGGATAAGCAGCCTACCCGTGGGGGCTTTTTTGGCCGAATTGGTAACGCAGATTTGGTACGCGGTATTTCTGAAATCTTGCATGTTGCCAAAGAGATTGAAGGCAACCATGTTTCTATCTCCCGCTATGAGCAGCTCAGCCAGCAACCTAAAAACTTGCTGGATTTGTACTACTGGTTTAGTGATGAGCAATGTTTAGAAATTGGTAAGCTACTCAAAGAAATCACGCAAACCAGTGAATTAGTACTCGATGAGTATGAAAAGGTGGAGAGCATCCGCCAGCAGTCGGCTAAATCGATGAATGAGGCCATTAGCCGCCAGAAATCGCTCCTAGCACTCACATTACCCGACAGTTGGAATGATATTCAGCAATTTGTAGATGGTTTAAATGCCCTAAACGCACAACGTGGGCACTTGATTTCGCTGCGTGAATTTCGCTATATGGATTTAGAAAAACTGAGCGAAATGGAAGGTGAAATTGAAAAAAATCAACAATATGTCTCCCAAGAAACCGCTGTTTTTCTCGCTAGTGATAAAGCACTACAACCTTTTAAAGCACAATTAACGGTTTTTGAAGAACAAACCGAAAAAGCGCAAAATAGCGCACAATTAGATATCCCAATGAATGACATGGAAAAAATGTCAGCTGATTTGGATATGCTATCTAACTTAATGGCATCACTGTCATTCAATGATGTAACTCAGCAAACTCATATCATTGATTCTATTTCACAAATTTATGCGCAGTTGAATCAGTCACGGGCTCGCTTACAACAAAAGCGTAAGTCCCAAACCAGCGTTGAAACTGTGGCACAATTTGGCGCACAATTCCGCTTATTTAGCCAAGGGATCACCAACGCATTGTCCCTTGCGACAGACCCAGAGCGTTGTGATGATCAGCTATCAAGATTATTGGTTCAATTAGAAGAGCTGGAAAGTCAGTTTAGTGGCCACGATGAGTTTCTTGATGATATCTTAGCCAAGCGTGAAGAGTTACTCGAAACCTTTGAATCCCATAAACAAATTTTAATTGATGACCGCCAGCGCCGCGCACAAAACTTATTAACTGCCGCTGACCGCCTACTCGATAGCTTGCAACGCCGAACGACCCGTCTGCAATCTCAAGATGAGCTAAATGCCTTCTTTGCCTCAGACCCACTTGCGTTAAAAACGCGAGAAATCATCGAAAAACTGCGGGAAATTAACGACAACGTTAAAGCCGATGATATCGATGCGCGCTTAAAAGCGTCTCGCGACCAAGCGATCCGCATTTTGCGTGATAAAACCGATATTTTTGAAGATGGTGGTAATGTCATCAAATTGGGTCGCCACCGCTTTAGCGTCAACACCCAAGAGTTAGACCTGACTATCTTGCCTAAAAATAACCAACTTTGGGTATATCTCACAGGCACTGATTTTCAAGAACCTATCGAAAATACAGAGCTCACACAGTTACAGCCATATTGGACAGCAACATTAGAATCTGAGTCGGAGACGGTTTATCGCGCTGAATACCTTGCTTATTCAATTATTTATTCAGCGGCTAAGCGCCAAGATGAACTCAGCATGGCATTGTTAACCAGTGCGTTAACGTCCCCTGAAAAGCTGGAAAAAATCGTGCGTGATTTTGCAGGCCCGCGCTATAAAGAAGGCTATGAAAAGGGTATTCACGACCATGATGCCATTGCTATCTTAAAAAAATTAATTCCTATTGGGGAAAGCGCCGATCTCCTGCGTTATAGTCCAACTGCGCGGGCAATTGCTGCCATTTACTGGGAAACCGCCCAAAACCAAGAGTTCCCCGCACTTTGGCCTGAACGCGCCAGAACCGCGATGAATATTCATCAGCTGTTCCATAATGATAATGCCTTACTTGATCTACAAGCGGAAATTGAAGCCAATATCAGTTTGTTTTTACAAGATAATCCAATCCAGTGCCAAAGTTATGAGCAAACACAAGCCGCGGAATACCTCAGCTTTGCATTAGCACGGACACCGATTGAATTGGTCTACAGCAAATATGCAAAAGAACTGGTTTTAGCATTACAAGACCGCTTAGAAGAAGCCCACATGTGGCTTGATTTCAATCGTTCTCAGCAAAATTTAGGTACGCGCTACGCTCAACGTTGGTCATTGATTCAAAATTGGCTGCAAGGGCTGTGCTCAACCCCTGAATTTGCACATCTGGTGCCTTATATACCCGGTGCAATTGCCATTATTATTTTAGATAAAGTCGCTTCTGCTCGTTACAGTGAAGCCGATCTTTACTTTAAAGTCAGTGGCTTACTGGGGGAACACCCAACCATTGAAAACCAAACGTTGTCACTCAGTTTGGATAATTACTTTAGCCGAATGCGCGGGCAGCGAAAACGCTTTATCCCTGAGTTCCGCCAATACCAAGCTTTGCGCCAACGTATCGTCACAGAAGAACGTAGCCGCCTAAAACTGCATGAATTTAAAGCGAAGCCATTAAGTTCATTCGTCCGTAACAAGCTGATTAATGACGTCTATTTGCCAATTATTGGCGATAACATGGCAAAGCAAATTGGCGCACTGGGTGAAGGGAAACGTACCGACCTCATGGGGCTCTTGTTAATGATTTCTCCACCAGGTTACGGTAAAACTACCTTAATGGAGTACGCAGCCGATCGCTTAGGGTTGATTTTCATGAAAGTGAATGGCCCTGCTCTGGGTCATGATGTGCTTTCCCTTGACCCTGCACAGGCACCGAATGCCACCGCAAGGCAAGAGCTGGAAAAACTCAATTTAGCCCTCGAAATGGGAAATAACGTCATGCTGTATGTGGATGATATCCAACATACACACCCCGAATTCTTACAGAAATTTATTTCCCTGTGTGATGGAACACGACGTATTGAAGGGGTTTGGAAAGACAAAACCAAAACCTACGATATGCGAGGTAAGAAATTCTGTGTTGTGATGGCAGGGAACCCCTATACCGAATCAGGTGAAGTGTTCCGTATCCCTGATATGTTAGCCAACCGTGCCGATATCTATAACCTCGGGGAGGTATTAGGCGGGATGGATGATGCTTTCGCATTAAGCTATATCGAAAATAGCCTGACTTCGAACCCAGTTTTAGCCCCTTTGGCACTGAGAGACCTCAATGACTTATACCTTCTTGTTGATAAGGCCATGGGGAAATCGGTTTCAACCAATACACTAAGTTACCCTTACTCCGATGCTGAAATTAATGAAATCACTTCAGTTATCAAACAATTAATTAAACTTCGTGACATTGTATTGAAGGTTAATCAACAGTACATTGCCAGCGCCGCCCAGTCGGATAAATACCGCACTGAACCTGCATTTCGTTTGCAGGGCAGTTACCGAAATATGAATAAACTTAGCGAAAAAGTCTCTTCTGTTATGAATGATGAAGAACTGGAGCGGTTATTAGATGACCACTACCTCGGTGAAGCCCAATTGCTCACGATGGGTGCAGAGGAAAATTTACTCAAACTTGCTGAGTTACGAGGAACACTGACCGGAAAAGAAGCCGAGCGCTGGCAACAAATCAAGAAAGACTTTATGCGCCATAAAGCCCTTGGTGGTGATAATACAGATATTGGTGATCGGGTGGTTGTCCAGCTCGCCTCTTTAGTCGAAAGCGTTCAAGCATTAGGTAAAGCGGAATGAAATACCCCCGCGTGACGCTATTAGTGGCTTTAGTTGCCATATTAGTTGGCATTCAGCTGATTAATAGCTTAACCGCGGGTGGACTGATTCCTTTTGGTATTATCCCTCGCACTGTCAACGGGCTGGTGGGTATTCTGTTTGCCCCTTTTATTCACGGAAGTTGGGATCACTTACTCAGTAACCTTCCCCCACTGATTATACTCAGCGCCCTATTACTCCACCGCACCATCAAGTTTTATCTTGTTGCATCGCTATTTATTATTGTTGTGGGTGGTTTTCTGGTGTGGCTCGTGGGTCGCAATGCCGTGCATGTTGGTGCGAGTGGCTGGATTTTTGGCTTATGGGGGTTGTTGATTGCCCAAGGTTTTTTACGCCGAAAAATCACTGACATTGCCATCGCATTGTTAGTGCTATTTTATTTTGGTGCAATGGCGAGCGGCTTATTACCCGTTCATCAATATATTTCGACAGAATCCCATATTGCTGGCGCGTTATCAGGTATTTTGTTTGCTTGGATAATCACCAAAAGGGAAAAAAGCCGTCAGCGTACTGAAATACGGTAAACACAGCGCCCTGCGCCCTCTAACAAATACTGTTCACGTTCGACACTCGCCTCTTTACCTATCACTTCTTGAAAGAGCACTAATTCTGAGCGGCAAAAATTTTGGCAAGCCGTTGCGGCGGCGCAAATCGGGCAATGGTTTTCAATAAAGAGCCAATCTTCACCCTCTTGCTCAACTTTTGCCATGTAACCTTCTTCGCTGCGAACTTCAGCTAATACAGCAAGGCGCTCAGCTAACGGTAAATTTTGGCAGCGGCTGATATATTTTTCACGGCTTTCAACCTCTCTTTGGTGAATAAGCTTTTCCAAGCCATCATCGCCAAAAATTGTCCGAACGGAATCAATCAGCTGTAACGCCAGCTGAGCATGCGTATCAGGAAAACGCTGATGCCCCAATTCGGTTAACACCCAGTTTTGCCGCGGCCGACCAGCGCCTGTTTGTGATAAACACTGAGCTCCTTCAACTAACCCCATCGACGTCAGTTTTTGAATATGTTGCCTTGCGGCTTCTCCTGTCATATTTAAATCATTAGCAATCACTGACGTCGAAATTGGCCCTTTGGTTTTAATACAAAAAAGCACTTTATCGACGGCTTGTGTTAGGTTTAAATTATCAAAGTAATTACTTGCATTAATCATTATGCGACTCTATTATCCAAGCTGTTACTTGGATAATACCTCTTTTTTTCCTATTCCGTCTAGCGGGTCTCTCTATGAGCAATGAAACATCGACATTACCACAGGCTAAGTGGGCTGATTTACTCAGCGGTACCAATGCATTACTGACTATTGCCCTTACTGGGGGCGTTGCCTTACATGCTATCAATATTTATATCGTAACAACAATATTACCAAGTGTCGTAAATGATATTGGCGGCCTTGAATATTATGCCTGGAATACGACATTATTTGTGGCTACATCTATCGTTGGTTCCGCTCTCTCAAGCAAAGTACTCAATAGCTTTGGGCCAAAGTTGGCGTATTTAATCGCCCTCACCCTCTTTTCACTAGGTTCCATTTGGTGTGCAGCCTCCCCTTCAATGTTAGTTTTACTGGGCGGTCGCGCTCTTCAAGGGTTAGGCGGCGGAATTTTATTTGCACTTAGTTATGCCTTAATCCGTATCGTCTTTACCGAAAATTTATGGTCTCGAGCCATGGGCGTTGTGTCTGGGATGTGGGGAATAGCCACATTATGCGGCCCAGCCATTGGGGGAATTTTCGCACAAGGTGGCCACTGGCGTTGGGCATTTTGGGCGTTACTTCCTGTTGCGGTATTTCTTTCCGTTATTGTGATTAACCAATTACCTAAAAAACAATCTCAAACACCACAGAATAATAAGATACCGTTCTTGGCGATTTCATTATTAGTTATTTCAGTGCTCGCCATTTCCATTGGTAGCTTATCCGACAAGCTATTGATAAACCTTATTGGCTTAGTTGTCGGTATTGCCTTGTTAGTTACGATGGCACGCTTAGATGGTAAAAACGGAAAACGGCTTTTACCCACAGGCGGTTATTCGCTGAAAAGCCCGCTTGGCGTCATTTTCTTAACCATGTGTTTGCTTGTTGGCGGTATGACGACTGAAATTTATGTGCCTTATTTCTTACAAACAATCCATCACTTCTCACCACTATCTGCTGGGTATTTAACCGCAATCATGGCGGCAGGCTGGACTATCGGTGCGTTATTTAGCGCTAATAAAACAGGAACAATTGTTCTGAAGATAATCCGAACCGGTCCGGTCATCATATTTATCTCTCTGATTGTGTTAGCCGTTTTAACCCATAATCAGCAACTCATTGAGTCATTACCGCTATTTCTTGTGTATTTAGTGGCAATGACGGGCGTCGGTCTTGGGATAGGCGTTTGCTGGCCTCACCTTGTTCTGCGTGTTTTCAATGCCGCCCCTGAAGGTGAAGAAAATTTAGCCTCCTCATCCATCATTACAATTCAGCTGTATGCTACCGCTCTTTCTGCTGCATTAGTTGGTGTGGTCGTGAACAATAGCGGGTTAATAAACCCAGGGGGAATAGCGGGTGCACAACAAGCTTCAATTTGGCTGTTTGCGTTATTCGCACTTAGCCCATTATTAGCTATTTTTTTGATCCGTAAAGTGAAGTAAAAAAGAAGAGAGGGAGCTAATTGCTCCCTCAGACTACTGACAAACCGATTAGGTTTGACTGCTGGTTGGATAGGTTTTGAAAAAACAAAGGAAAATCAATAAACTGATGACGTCTTTTTTGACCGCAAGAAAACAGGCAAAACGATAATACTGATTAACAAAACAAATATCGTTGCGACCATAACCGCTAAAAATGCATGGTCAAAAGCAATATTCGCCTGATTAACCAATAAACTCGCATTATCTTGAGGTAACTTTTCTGCCACTAATAACGCCTCATCAATACTGTCATAGACTTTATCACTAACCGCTATACCTTCTGGTAGAGAGAGCTTTAACGTATAAATCGCACTCATCAATCCACCCATAAATGTCACGCCAAGTACGCTACCAATTTCATAGGCAATCTCTTCGATTGAGGCTGCCATACCCGCTTTTTCATCAGGGGCATTTAACATCACCGTCGTTGACGCTGTCGTAAAAATGGCGCCCAAACCAAAACCAATCAAAAAAAGGAATGACAGTAACAAAATCCCTGTCGAGATTTGGTACACCATCGTTAAACCGACAACACCGACTAATGTACAAATAAAGCCAAAAAGGGTCAGTTTGACCTCACCAAGTTTATGCAAATACATACCCGCTAATGGTGCTGCTATCACAGAAGCCAATGGAATAGGGATGATATACAACGCGGCAACAAATGGACTATACCCTAAAACGAGCTGCAAACGCTGGCTAAGTAATAATTCAACCCCAACAATAACCACGATGGATAAAATCGCCATCATGATGCCAGCACTGAATTTCGGTTGCTTTAATAACGCAAAATCAATCATGGGCGATTCAGATGCCATCTGTCGGCGTTTGAATGCCACCAAAAAGAAAACCCCAATCGCCCCTGCAACCAGTACATTCACCCAATCAATATACGGTTTACCGAGCTCTTTTAATGCGTAGATTGAACCAATTAAGCCAACTAGCACTAGAACTGAACCTAAAATATCGATTTTTTTATGACTTTGCCCACCACATTGCGGGATCAGGTAATAAGCAAAAGGAATAACCAGTAACACGACAGGGACGTTAATCAGGAAAACTGACCCCCACCAAAAGTGGTTAAGTAAAATTCCACCAATTAAAGGGCCTATAGCTGCACCGCCTGATGCCACAGCAGACCATATACCAATCGCCAACGCCCTTTCTTTTGGGTCTAAAAAAACGTGCCTAACAATGGCAAGTGTCGCAGGCATACTCACCGCCGCACCAACAGCAAGAAAACCTCGTGATAAAATTAAACTGGTTGCAGTAGGTGAAAATGCTGCACACAAAGAAGCGATACCAAATAATGGCAGTCCCAATAAAAACATCCGCTTATGGCCGACTTTGTCACTCAACATCCCCGCAGCAGGCAATAACCCAGCGACCACCAGCGGGTACGCATTCATAATCCACAGTTTTTCGGATGATGTCGCCCCTAAATCGTGCGTTAATTTAGGTAACGCGGTATAAAGCACCGTGACATCAATAACGATAAGAAACAACACACTTGAAACTAACAGAAGCACTATCCAGCGCTTATAATCGGTCAACATAACATTCTCTCAATGAGTTTATTTGATCATCATTTATTGGTGATCGTGCTATAATATAAATCCATACGTACGTATTGAAAAGGGGTTTTCCTAAATGGGACGTCAACGAACTATCGACAGAGAAAAGCTGCTTGATGCTGTGTTATTCATCAAGGTGCAGCAGCTCTAACGATTGATGCGGTTGCGAAAGCGATGGGTATCTCCAAAGGGGGCGTTCAATACTGTTTTGGCAATAAAGACGCTTTAATCGACGCAATGTTTGAGCGATGGGGCCAGTCCTACGATACGATTTTTAATCAAGCCGTTGAACAAGATAACTCCCCAGAAGGCCAAGTTTTGGCGCATATGCAAGCCACCCACCAGCACGATAAAATCGCCATGGCAAAAGGCGCTTCATTGATGGCTTCGCTATTGCAAACCCCTGAATACCTCGAAAGCACGCGTATTTGGTATCGGGAACGCATCGCAAACCTCGACACATCAACAGAAAAAGGAAAATTAGCCCGCATGGTATTTTTAGCAACTGAAGGGGCTTTTATGTTGCGCTATATGGGGTTAATGGAAATCGATGATAGTGAATGGCAATCTATATTTAGTGATATGGAAAATTTATTAAAGTTAAACTAAAAATCTGTTTTTGATATCGAGGTAGTTCTTCATTTTATATAGTTTATAAAAATGGAGGATTACCATGAAAAGCACCCAGATAGCACCCGTTAAAAGCTCTATTTACATTCCATCAGCCCCAAAAAGTAATTGTGATTTTATCACTGATAATATCCACTCAATCGGAAATAAAAATCCAATTAAAAATTTCATCACGAATCTATTTAAAACAAAAAACACATCTATTATCAATAAAATAAAAGATAGTTTTTTATTAAAAATAGATAATATCAAATTAAAAAACACAAAAAACATCAATACATTTATTGATATATTAAAAGATAAAAATATTTATGTAGAAAATATCCTAGAGTCTACTTTTATTGATGAATGCTTAAAATCTCGTTCTGAAAATTTAAATGACCCAAATATACTTATATTAAAGGAAAAAAATTATATTGGTGATGGATCCTACGGGGTCGCTTATCATGTAGGCAACTTCGCCATAAAAATACCGACACATAGACAACACCTAATTACTCACTTTGCTAAATTAGGCCGTAGTAGACGGATCTTGGCAGATATTAATCAAAATAAAGATTTTTGCCGCGTATTAACACTAAAAAATGGCGCACAGGTTTTAATTTCAAAATTTATTGATGGGCAATCTGTTACAGGGGAAGAAGCTTATCAATTCGTTAAGTCACGCGGGAGAATCTTGCATGACTACAACGTTGATGGCAATGTAAGAAAAGACAAACAAGGAAAACTGCACTTAATTGATGCAGATTTTGCCACATTACCCATTGAAGCAAGGCGTAATTCCCTTGGTAGTAACCAACTGTATGATTTATTTCCAAAATATACTCGTGAATATTTAAAACTTAAAGTAAAAAAATAATCTAAATGAGGATTAGATAAACCCCAGTACCTTGTAGATCCTTGGGTTTTATTAGTAGTGATGATAATAATTATCAGTTAGAATTACTATTCACAACGTCAATATCCCAAAGGTTGGTGGTATGCAAAATAACCAAGTTACAACACTACTGCCAAACAGCAATTCCTTCTTTTTGCGGGGAAAAATGACCCCAGAAGCAGGGAAATGGGTCAGTGAGCCTTTATGGAAAGGGGTAAAACTCGTCTTAATGATGAATGGTGAACTTGAATGCCAGCCTGATAATAAAAATACGGTTTCGTTGTCAGGTGCATCATTATGCGTGATTGCAAACCAACACGAGCAAGAAAGCCAGCAACGCTTTTTACAAGCGGATGACGTGCGTTATGTCTCCGTGTGCTTATCTGAACACTTACTCGATTCCTTTCACATTAAACAACCCGAGTTGCTACTTGCTGCCAAAAATCAAGGGCCCCAATTACTTTCTAAACACGCAGGTAATGTCCTCACTGCGTTAGGAAATCAAATACTGAACAGCCCTCTCAATGGAGCTCTTGGGGATATGTATTTAACGGGAAAAATACTCGAGCTTTGTGCTTACTCATTTGAGCACATCCAACAAAGCCACCAATCTATTCATCACCCAAAACTTAGCAGCCATGACATAAGCAAACTCAATGAAGCCAAAGCGTTAATTCTAGCCGATTTAGCGCAACCGCCAAGTTTATACCAACTTAGTCGACTCTCAGGGCTCAACATTCGCAAACTCAATTTTGGATTTAAACAACTGTTTGGCTCTTCTATTGCGCCATTTATCCAAGAACAACGCCTCCAGTTGGCTTATCGCCTATTATCAACTGGTGCAGAACAAGTTTCGACAATTGCATGGAAAGTCGGTTATTCACCAGCACACCTTTCAACGGCTTTTCGTAAACGATTTGGCTTTTCACCTAAAACATTGTGTTAACTATTAATCAATCCAATCAATAGGATATTTATATTCACAAACAAATAGTCCGAATACCCAAAGCGACGTGAATACCGAAAAAGTGTAAATGAGATACATTCTCGTTTTATCTTTCTTGCTAGGGTTCGCGTCTCAATGAAAAATTATCCGTATTCACCTATTTATCTTACTGTTATTTCATTAATTTTTTCGTCTGCTGCCTATTCAAAAGAAAACAATCAAGCCAAACACGAGAAAATTGTCGTCACCGCCTCCCCTGTACAATCCCCAACAGGGGAAATAGAGGGTTATGTAGCGACACGCAGTACCAGCGCAACAAAAACCAATACAGCGTTAATTGAAACACCACAAGCCATCAGTGTTGTCACGCGTGACGAGATGAGTGCGCATAACGCACAGTCTGTCGGTGAAGCGCTGCGCTATACCTCTGGTGTGCTACAAACCAACGGGGCGGCATCATCGCGCTTTGATAGCTTAAATATCCGTGGCTTTAATGCATCCAGTACAGGGATGTTAAGAGATGGCTTACGCAACACCACCGCGCAAGCCTGGCCTAAAGTGGAGCCTTATGGCTTAGAGCGCGTTGATGTCATTCGTGGTCCTTCTTCCGTTTTATACGGTCAAAACTCACCGGGCGGGATTGTTAACCAAATTACTAAGCGGCCTTTGTACCAACCACTTCATGAAATCGAGGTGCAAGGGGGTAACTTTGACCGCCGACAACTACAAGGGGACTTTAGTGGCCCAATCGATGGCAGCGATAAATACTTTTATCGCCTAACAGGGCTGGTACGTAAAAGTGATACGCAAATCAAACACATCAAAGACGATAAAGTTTATATCGCCCCAGCCTTTACTTGGTTACCGAATGACAATACCACATTCACGGTATTAGCCGATTACAGCCATGATAAATTTGGTGCCCCGCGGCCTTTCTTACCGTTAAATGGCACGCTGCTTCCGAACCCTAACGGTAAAGTGAACCCCAATGTTTTCCTCGATGAGCCTGGGTTAAAAAATGACAGAACTCAAGCTTCTCTTGGTTATCAATTAGATACCGATTTTAACGAAACCTTTTCGGCTCACTCAGGTGCACGTTTTAGCCATACCGATTTAAATACCAATATTGCGCAGGGAATGAACCTTTCTCCCGATATGAAAACCTTAAACCGTGTGGCTTACCATTTTCGTATTAAAGGTGATGTTCTGAGTTTAGACAACAACTTACAGGCTAACTGGTGGGTAGATAACATCGAAATGACCTCACTTGCAGGCGTGGATTATCGTCATACCCGCGAAGACTATATTTTGATGACCGGAAAGGCGAGCTCAATCGATATTTACAACCCGAGCTACGGTGGTGATTACGGCCCTGTCAATAATATGATGTCCAACACGCTACAAACCAGCGACCAAATAGGCATTTATGCACAACAGCAAGCGAAATTTAATAACGGCGTGATCTTGGTTTTAAGCGGTAGAGAAGATTGGTCGAATAGCAAAACACGCAATCGAAAAAGTGAAACATCTACTGAACAGCGAGACAGTAAATTTACCTACCGCACCGCTGCTATGTATGTTACCGACTTTGGATTAGCTCCTTATGTAAGCTATTCCACGTCATTTAACCCGCAACTCGGGGTTAACTTTTATGGCAATAACTATAAGCCGATTACTGCCAAACAAATGGAGGCAGGGCTGAAATATCAGCCAGAAGGCAGCAATACCAACCTCACTTTAGCAGTGTTTGAGTTGAAGCAACAAAACATGCTCACCGCCGACCCTGAAAATAATTTAAATAGCTTACAAACTGGGGAAGTTCGCTCAAGAGGTGTTGAATTACAAGGGGTTTACTCACCATTTGATGGCCTAAACTTAACTGCTGCGTATACCTATAACCAATTGGAAAATACCAAAACCAATAATGCCGCAGAAAAAGGTAAGCGGCCAACTGGGTTACCAGAACACACCGCGTCAGCATGGGCAGATTACACCTTGCAAAGCGGGCAGTTACAAGGCTTAGGGCTTGGTGCGGGTGTTCGTTATACGGGATCATCACCCGTGAATAACTATGACACCATTTCGAACCCATCAAATACCCTTTTTGATGCTGCGGCACATTATGACTTAGGTGGGCTAAATGCCAACTTGAATAACTGGCGAGTTGGTGTAAACGTCAACAATATTACCAATAAACAATACTATACCAGTTGTTCAATGGGTGGATGTTCTGTTGGCTTTGATAGAACTGTGATTGCCTCATTACGGTACCGTTGGTGATCGTGATGGCTAAGCATTCTTCACGTCAATATTGGCTAAAAATCCATTTATACCTTGGTTTAGTAATCGGTTTTTTCATTGCTATTTTAGGGATTTCGGGTTCGCTGCTATTACTGAAGAAACCCTTTTTAGAATGGGAAATTGGCCAACAGGCGTTATATGCAACGCCCCATGCACAAGGGACACTGCTGTCGTCAGACATTTGGCGACAGCAAGCAAAAAATAGCTATCCGCAGCTCAATAAAGTGATGGGTGTCGCACCGCCGAACAGTGGCTTTATTCCGGCAACGAACGCGATGGTGTTTGGCTCCGTTGCCCCATCGAATAAATTGGCTATCGCCTTTATTGACCCAATCAATGCAGATGCAAAAGGGTTTGTTATTTTTGATGATTTACTCTTTGCCAAAGTGGTTTCATTACACCGTTTGCTGCTATTACCTCCTGATATAGGAAGCTGGTTGGTATTAACTTGTGGCGTGGTGTTGATCGTATCAATAGTGAGTGGTGCCCTATTATGGTGGCCAAGGAAAAATGTATTTTCCATGTTAGTACATTGGAAAAAAGGCCTAAAAAATGGGGCAAAATGGCGTCAATGGCACTATTTCTTTGCTATCTATTTTACTCTCCCACTTTTTATTATTGCCTTCAGCGGTGTGCTACTGGCTCGCCCCGATTTATTCACTTCATTAATTTCAGCCCAAGAAATCAAAGGTTTGGTTTCAACTCTCCATAGCGAAATTGGACTGGGTTTCTTTGGGCTGCTTATTGTGTTTTTTTCCGGCTTTTTATTACCCTTTCTGTATATCAGTGGCGTAGTGATTTGGTGGAAAAAACGGCGCTCTTTTGCGCTATCTGTTAACAGGATAAAACAATGAAATTATTACGTTCTTTACTCTCATTCAGTCTCTTTTCATTTTCCATCTACAGCCAAGCAGTCACCGTGACCGATATTACCGGCCGACAAGTGCAAGTTCCTGATCACGTTCAGCGCATTTTGCTGGGGGAAGGGCGGATGATTTACCCGCTTTCCATCTTAGAAAAAGAAGCTCCATTTCAACGAATCGTTGGGTGGCAAGGGGATTTTCGTGATTTAGATGTACAAGGGTATGCCGCGTACAAAGCCGTGTTTAAACACATTGATGATATTCCAACGGTTGGTGGTGGCTCAGAGGATACATTCAGTATCGAAAAGGCCTTAGCCCTGCAACCTGATTTAGTTATCTTACCGCTAACCGGAGGCCATGGCCCCGGCGCTGGCAGTGAAGCGGCTCGTTTACTAGAATCAGCCGGAATTGCGGTAATTCACGTGGATTTCAGCCAGTACCCTATTAAACACACCCAATTGAGCATGAAAATACTCGGGCAAGCGATAGGTAAAGAGGCTCAAGCCAACGAATTTAATGCCTATTACCAGCAAAAGATGGATGAAATTATTACGCGTATTCCAACCAATATAGAAACAAAAAATAAGCCAACGATTTTTGTGGATTATCTACCCGGCTTACAAGAATGCTGTGGATCACCTGGGAAAGGCAGTATGACGGATATGATTAACCTTGCTGGTGGTATCGCGATTGGTGAAAAAATCATTCCCGGGGCAATTGGCAAACTTAACCCAGAATTTATTTTGTCAAGCCAGCCCGATGTCTATGTTGCAACAGGGGTTTTCCCTGAAGGTAAAGCAGGAGTAACAGTTGGTTATTCCGCCACAGAACAAGCTGCACAATCGAGTTTAAAAGCCGTTTCGACTCGCAAGCCGATAGGTCAATTACGCGCGGTCGAACAAGGGCGAGTGCATGGTTTGTGGCATATTTTCTATGATTCACCTGAAAATATTATCGCCTTTCAATCGTTAGCAAAATGGCTACACCCAGAGTTATTTAGCGATATTGACCCAGAAGCTACCCGCAAAGAAATGTACCAACGATTTATGCCAATCCCTGCAACAGGGGTGTTTTCCTTGACGTTAAAATAACGTTTTATTTTGGTGGGTCAGTTATGGAAACCAATAGCCGACTCACCATTTCAAAATAAACGATTTACTGCGTCGAAAAAACACCTCTTTCGTCCTCAATTATTATTTGTTTTAACGGCTTATGAATTCCGCCATCATCCGTATGCAAAATAAACACAAATAAAACCTGACAAAGTACTGATTGAGGATAATCACGAGGTCGATATTTTGAATATATCTGCCACCCATTTGCAGAGTACCTTTCATGCATTCTTTTCATTGCATCAACAACAGAATTCGCTGCTTGCCCCTTATTGATTTTATTCGATTTTTTTTGGTGATAGATAAAGGCATCCGCAACCGTCTTAGCGATAATATGAAAAACCTGCCCAACAGATAAACTCTCTAATAAATTAGCAATGTTTTTTGTCGTTTTTTCACCAATTTGAAAAGAAGTAAAGCCATATTCAGACATTTCATTGTTAAGATAAAAAAAGCACTCAAATAAATTATTCTTTTTACATAATGTGATGAGTTCTTCTTTTTTTTCGTTTAAAAACTGCATATTTGATAACTTATCTTCTAACAAATCAATAATAACTGATAAGTTATCTGTTTCTGCAATAACAACCTCCCAGCACATCAACATTGTATTGAAATTAATATATTCTTCATTCATATACAATCGTTCTAAATTAGTCATTGAGCTAATAGCCAGTACACCTGCTGCATAGAGTTGTTCGATAATAAATCTGTCAAATTCATAATTTGGTGTCAGTTTTTTACACTTCTGGCTTTCAAGGTTTTCTAAATACATTAGGTCTTCATCAGCACTATGGCGTATCAGTGCAAGTAAGAAAACACTATTTTCAAAGGAAAGGTCATTGATACTTATTGCGGTTTCTTTTTTATAAAGCCTCATCATATCAATGTATTCTACCTTCTCTAACCGTTCTTTTTCATTTTCAATACGAATACAATCAATACATATATGTTCTAAATTATCTAAATGACTAAAATGACTTCTATCTTTTAATGGTTCCATTTCACCACAGGAAACGCATTTTAGCTTTAAACAATAAGCTTTACAGCTTTGAGCAACGATTGCTTTTATTTCTTTGGTTTTTAACTGTGTTTTTTCTTCTAATTTAAGCATTGAATATGAAAAGCGACTATTTTCCTCAACCTGCCAATATAATTGACACAAAGATTCATATTCTTTATTAATTACATCAATAAATATAATTTCCATATTTTATTTCCTTGTTTTTTTTCATTTTATATTAAAAAAAACAAAAAATAGAAACTATATTTCTTAGATAATAAAAAAAGCCCATTACGATAAAATAATGAGCCTTTGGCTAACGCAAAATGGTAAGAAAACCGTTGAAAACAAAATCGCCTCTTTTGATAAAACTAAGAGGGGATCACGCCCAGCAATCTAAACCAAAAATAATCCAGAGGAACTAACAAAAGGAAAGTCAGTATAAATAATATAATACATAATCTAACGCCATCCATTAATGGCACTTTGCCCATCCCCATAGCCACAACAATGGGGGATGCCTGATAAGGCAACAATGGCGTTGAATAACCAATAACCTGTATCATCAGTACGGCAATCATGGGTAACCCAGTTGCACTGGAGAGCGATTCTGCCAACGGTGTATATAATGCAGGGACACCATTAGCCGTTACGACAAAGTTTAACCCACTGGTCAGCCCAACTAAGCTACCAAAATCCACAAATGGGCTATTAGGGTCCAATGGCAATAATTTTTGAAGGTAAGTACCTACTACCATTCCGACATTGGAATAACTCACTAATGTTGCTAGGCTTAAAATTCCCGCCACATAAATACAAGTACGGATATTTACCGCTTGAACAAATTCATCATTGGTCACAAACCCCACTTTCGGCAGTAAACATAAACATGCCGCCACTAAACCAACCCATGCAGGGGAAATACCATGGGTGGTATCCGTAATCCAAAAAAGTAAGGTTATCGCCAAAAGAAGACCCAGTTTTTTCTCATTACGGCTCATCGGCGGTAATTTTTTTTGTTCAGCTATCGCCTGTAATTTGGCAGGAAATAGGAAATAAATACATAGAATGACTAGAAGACCTTTGATTAGCCCCAGAATAGGCATATGGAGAAATAGGTAGTTTAGATAAGATAGCTTTATCACGTAGGTGGTTTCTATTGCACCAGCCATCACTAAATTCGGTACGTTAGCAGGTAATATCGTGGCTGAAAGTTGGAATGTACCAAACCCGACGGCTAACGCTAACCCTATACGCCCTCGGCTGCCACTTTCTAATCCGACTTTATCCGCAATCGCCATCACAATAGGCATCAATAGTGCAATCCGTCCCATGTTCGATGGCATAATAAAAGCCAACCCATAAGCGAGGATCACCACTCCGATAATTAATTTCAACCATGAATTTGTAAATCGCCCTGAGATATGTTGAGCAATACGCTCCGCCAGCCCAACTTTATTAATCGCAAAACCAAGGATAAAGCCGCTTAACACAAGCCAAAAAGCTTCTGAAGTGAATCCTGAAAAAATCACATTAGTCGGCGCTAAATGCAAACATGCTGCCGCGGCTAGAAACAGTAATGCCACCAAATATTCAGGGAGTTTCCCTGTCGCCCAAAAACCGATTGTGATTGCAATGACTATCGCACTAACCCATTCTATCTCTGCCATCTAGCTCGCCTTATATTGGTTTTTATTATCGTTTAAAGCCGCATTAAAAAATTAAGTATACGTGAAATTAATCGCAAACAGATGCATACATAAGCAACGAAAAACCATCTATTTGTTATAGTTCAAAAAAGTAATTGATACACATTAAATTTTCAGTTTTATTTGAACGTGCAGGATAAGTGTGAAAAAAGAACAGCAAATTGTGTTTAATCAGTACAACCCAATGAAATTCAATGGTAAATGACTATTTTTAATACGTTCGTGGAGAATAACGCGTCGCCCCTTAAAAAGATCCCCTCGAAAGTAACCCGTTATATTGACTGTCTTATTGATAATAAAAAGCCGGTATAACTTAATTAATCTCAGTTATACCGGCTGCAATTCTAAATCTCTGGATACTGATTACTCAACCGTCACGGACTTCGCTAAGTTACGTGGTTGGTCAACATCAGTCCCTTTGATCAATGCAACATGGTAAGACAACAGTTGCAGGGGAACAGTGTAGAAAATTGGTGCAATCAACTCTTCAACATGTGGCAGAGAAACTATTTTCATGTTTTCGCTTGCGACAAAACCTGCGTCTTGATCTGCAAACACATACAGTAAGCCACCACGTGCGCGCACTTCTTCAATATTGGATTTCAGTTTTTCCAATAACTCATTGTTAGGTGCGATGATGATAACTGGCATATCAGCGTCAATTAACGCTAATGGGCCGTGTTTTAATTCACCCGCGGCATAAGCTTCAGCGTGAATGTATGAAATTTCTTTTAATTTCAATGCCCCTTCAACTGCGATAGGGAATTGATCGCCACGGCCTAAGAACAAGGCATGGTGCTTGTCAGAGAAATCTTCAGCTAATGCTTCAATGACTTTATCTTGCGACAGCATGCTTTCAATACGTGCAGGAAGCGCATGTAACGCATGAGAAATACGTTCTTCTAACTCAGGGTTTGCACCTTTTAAGCGGCCCATGTACGCCACTAACATCAGCAATACAGTTAATTGGGTAGTGAATGCTTTGGTTGATGCCACACCAATTTCTGCACCCGCCTTTGTCATCAATGCAAATTCAGATTCACGTACCAGAGAAGAACCTGCAACGTTACAAACTGCTAACGAGGTCAGGTAGCCTAACTCTTTTGATAAACGCAGCGCTGCCAGTGTGTCTGCTGTTTCACCTGACTGAGAAAGGGTGATCATCAAGCTATTTTTACGGTGTGCTGGATTACGGTAACGATACTCAGAGGCAATTTCCACATCGCATGGAATACCCGCTAAGGATTCAAACCAGTAACGAGCGACCATCCCTGCGTTGTAAGAGGTTCCGCAAGCAACGATTTGGATATGTTCAACTTGGGAAAGAATTTCGTTCGCTTTCGGGCCTAACTCGCTTAAATCGATACCGTTGTCTTTATCAAAACGCCCTTCAAGGGTGTTTTTAATGGCCATCGGCTGTTCGTAAATTTCTTTTTGCATGTAATGGCGATACACACCTTTATCACCTGCATCATATTGAACATTCGATTCAATTTGTTCGCGCTCAACTGGGGCACCGCTGTTATCAAAGATACGAACAGTACGGCGAGTGACTTCAGCAACATCCCCTTCTTCAAGGTAGATGAAACGACGAGTCACAGGTAACAATGCCAGTTGGTCAGACGCTAAGAAGTTTTCGCCGACACCCAAGCCGATAACCAATGGGCTACCAGAGCGTGCTGCGACTAATAATTCAGGAATACGGCTATCCATAATCACGGTACCGTAAGCGCCGCGCAATTGTGGAATAACACGTTGAACCACTTCCACCAGCGTGCCACCTTTTTGTTGTTCATGATGAACAAGGTGTGCAATCACTTCAGTGTCAGTTTCTGAACTAAAGACATAACCAAGCTTTTTCAGTTCGTCTTTGAGTTCTAAATAGTTTTCAATAATACCGTTGTGAACAACCGCAATATAACCCGATGTATGCGGGTGAGCATTACGTTCACTTGGCACACCATGAGTCGCCCAGCGGGTATGTGCAATTCCCGTTCCACCAGAAACTGGGGTTTTCTCTGCTTCTTCCGCCAGCATTTGCACTTTGCCCACTTCACGTAAGCGTTGCAAATGACCTTCGTGATCAACTACTGCCATACCAGCAGAGTCATAACCACGATATTCAAGACGACGAAGACCTTCTAACAGAATTTCTGCGATATCACGTTGTGCAACAGCACCTACAATTCCACACATATTTTATTAATTCCTAGACAAAAGGTTTCTTTAGAAACCTCTATTTGTCGTAACCTAATTGTTTTTCAGCTTTCGCTGCTCCCCAGCCTTGTAGAAAATGGGGAGATATTTTTATGCCACCTTTGGTAGCTATTTTATAATTTACTGCTTTTTATATTCAAAGGGGCAATAGGCCCCTTATCAAAATTCACTTATTTTTTCTTGACCGGGCGCTGCCAGTTTTTAATGTGCATTTGCTTAACACGGCTAACGACTAATTCGTCTTCGTTAACATCACGTGTAACTGTCGTGCCTGCGCCAATAGTTGCACCTTTTGCCACAGAAACTGGCGCGACTAACTGAGTATCCGAGCCCACAAAAACATCATCACCGATAATGGTTTTATGCTTATTCGCACCATCATAGTTACAAGTGATGGTCCCTGCGCCGATATTCACGTTATCGCCAATTTGCGCATCGCCAAGGTAACTTAAATGCCCCGCTTTTGAACCTAAACCTAAAGAGGCATTTTTCATTTCAACGAAATTACCCACATGCGCTTTAGCCGCTAATTTAGCACCCGGACGCAAACGAGCAAAAGGACCAACCGTACATTCTGATGATAATTCAGAGTTTTCTATGACTGAATATGGGCTAATAATTGAGTTATCACCAATAACGCAATCCCTTAAGATACAGCCAGATTGTATTTGTACGTTGTTACCCAGCGTCACATTCCCTTCGATAATGACATTGGTATCGATAATAATGTCACGTCCATGGGTTAAGGTACCGCGAATATCAAAACGCTCTGGGTCGATTAGCATCACACCCGCCAACAACAGTTTTTCTGCTTGTTCTTTCTGGTAAACACGCTCAAGCGCAGCCAGTTGCAGACGGTTGTTAACCCCTTCCATCTCGCTTAAACGGCTTGGGTGAACGGTTGCTACCTTATTACCTTCTTTATGAGCAAGGGCGATAATATCCGTGATGTAATATTCACCTTGCGCATTATCGTTGTTCAGCTGAGCCAACCAACGTTTGAAATCTTTACCGCTTGCAACCATGATCCCAGTGTTAATCTCTTGGATTTTACGCTGCTCTTCAGTCGCATCTTTTTGTTCAATAATACCGACGACTTCATTATTTTCGCGAATAATACGACCATAACCCGTTGGGTTATCTAAAATCACAGTCAGTAAGCCAATCCCACCTTGGGGTTTAACTTCAATCAGGCGGTCTAACGTATCTTTAGCAATCAGAGGTACATCACCGTACAACATGACAATATCTTCATCGTCTTGGAAGCTTGGTGCCGCCTGTTGCATTGCATGGCCTGTACCGAGTTGCTCTGCTTGCAGAACCCAATTTAAATTCTGCTCACCCAGTTTTTCTTTCAGTAAATCACCGCCATGCCCGTATACCAGATGGATATCTGATGCACCGATTGATTTTGCAGTATCAATTACGTGCTGAACCATTGGTTTGCCCGCAAGTAAATGCAAAACTTTAGGCAAATCTGAATACATCCGTGTGCCTTTACCGGCAGCTAAAATTACGACACTTTTTCTTTGCACAGTCATTTTTCCTGAAACTCCAACTTTGGGATGAAAGTAAACCTATTTCCTATTTAAAATACTACATATTTCGCTCAAATAAAAAAGCCAGTTAGGATTAACCAACTGGCTTTTTTTACTATACCGCTATCATTACATTAGCTTTTTAGTTAACTCGATGACTCGAAGTTTCGCTATTGCTTTTGCAAGTTCTGCCGATGCCTGAGCATAATCAACATCGCCGTGTGCTTTACGGACGTGTTCTTCCGCTTTGCGTTTAGATTCCACTGCACGAGCTTCATCTAAATCTTTACCACGGATCGCTGTATCAGCGAGTACGATAACACCGTTTGGCTGCACTTCTAAAATACCGCCAGAGAGGTAAATTAGTTCTTCTTCACCAAACTGCTTGGTAATACGTACCATGCCCGGTTTTATGGCAGTCAGCAGCGGGGTATGCTGCGGGTAAATCCCCAGCTCACCTTCACTACCTGTCACCTGAATTTTCTGTACTAGGCCTTCAAACATTTGTTTTTCAGCACTCACTACAGTCAGGTGGTATGTCATTGCAGCTACCATATCAACCTCCTGTCAGCTGGATTAAAGCTTTTTCGCTTTTTCCACAGCTTCTTCAATGGTACCAACCATATAGAACGCTTGTTCTGGCAGGTGGTCGTAATCACCGTTCAGGATACCGCCGAAGCCACGGATAGTGTCTTTCAGGGAAACGAACTTACCTGGTGAACCGGTAAATACTTCAGCAACGAAGAATGGTTGAGACAGGAAGCGCTGGATCTTACGAGCACGAGCAACAACCAGTTTGTCTTCTTCAGACAGTTCATCCATACCCAGAATTGCAATGATATCTTTCAGTTCTTGGTAACGTTGCAGAATAGACTGAACGCCACGTGCAACATCATAGTGCTCTTGACCAACGACGAGTGGGTCTAACTGACGGCTAGTAGAATCCAGAGGGTCAACCGCTGGGTAGATACCCAGAGATGCGATTTGACGGCTCAGAACTACCGTTGCGTCTAAGTGAGCAAAGGTTGTTGCTGGTGATGGGTCAGTCAAGTCATCCGCAGGAACGTAAACCGCTTGTACGGAAGTGATAGAACCCGTTTGAGTTGAGGTAATACGTTCTTGCAGAACACCCATCTCTTCCGCCAGCGTTGGCTGATAACCTACCGCTGATGGCATACGACCTAACAGTGCTGATACTTCAGTACCTGCTAAGGTGTAACGATAAATGTTGTCAACGAACAGCAGTACGTCACGACCTTCGTCACGGAATTTCTCAGCCATAGTCAGACCAGTCAACGCAACGCGCAGACGGTTTCCTGGTGGCTCATTCATCTGGCCATAAACCAGTGATACTTTATCCAGAACGTTTGAGTCGGTCATTTCATGATAGAAGTCGTTCCCTTCACGAGTACGCTCACCAACACCCGCGAACACTGAGTAACCTGAGTGCTCAATCGCGATGTTACGGATCAGTTCCATCATGTTTACTGTTTTACCAACACCCGCACCACCGAACAGACCAACTTTACCACCTTTCGCGAATGGACAGATTAAGTCCATTACTTTGATACCGGTTTCCAGCAGTTCTGTTGAGTTAGCTAACTCTTCGTAGCTTGGTGCAGCACGGTGAATTGACCAGCGCTCTTCTTCGCCGATATCACCTTTCATATCAATAGGTTCACCCAGAACGTTCATGATACGTCCTAGAGTTGCTTTACCTACTGGTACTTCGATTGGGTGATCTAAGTTAACAACACTTAAACCACGGCTTAGGCCGTCTGATGTACCCATTGCGATACAACGAACAACACCACCGCCTAGCTGTTGCTGAACTTCCAGCACCAGTTTGTCTTTACCGTTCATAACCTCAAGAGCGTCATACACTTTTGGTACGCTATCTTGAGGGAACTCGACGTCCACAACGGCGCCGATTACCTGGATAATCTTTCCAGTAGCCATCTTGAATCCTCTACGTAATTCGTAAACCTAGCTGTTAAACCGCGGAAGCGCCCGAAACAATTTCGGTAAGCTCCTGAGTAATGCTGGCCTGACGAGCTTTGTTGTAAACCAACTGCAACTCTTTGATCAGGTTTCCACCATTATCAGTAGCGGCTTTCATCGCTACCATTCGTGCGGCCTGCTCACTAGCCAGGTTTTCAACGACGCCCTGATAAACCTGCGACTCGATATAACGACGTAGCAGGGTATCCAGCAACGCCTTAGGATCGGGTTCGTATATATAATCCCAAGATTTCTTCTTCAGTGTTTCATCATTGCTTGCAGGCAATGGTAATAATTGAAGAATAGTTGGCTCCTGAGACATTGTATTGATGAACTTGTTAGTCACCACATACAGTTTATCCAAACGCCCTTCATCATAGGCTTGTAGCATAGTGTTAACTGGACCAATCAAATCCGAAAGCGTTGGGTTATCCCCCATTCCGGTAACTTGTGTCACGACATTACCGCCCACAGAGCCGAAGAATGATACCGCTTTAGAACCGATTAAAGCCAAATCAACCTGAACATTTTTCTCAGACCATGATTTCATATCTGCGAGCAGTTTTTTGAACAAGTTAATGTTCAAACCACCACACAGACCACGGTCTGTTGAAACAACCAAATACCCAACGCGCTTAACTTCACGCTCTTCAAGATATGGATGTTTGTATTCCAGATTACCTAACGCTAGGTGACCAATAACACTGCGCATGGTCTCCGCATAAGGACGGCTAGCCGCCATGCGTTCTTGCGATTTACGCATTTTGGACGCAGCGACCATTTCCATCGCTTTAGTGATCTTCTGCGTGTTTTGCACGCTGGCAATCTTGGAACGTATCTCTTTTGCGCCGGCCATTACAGCTTCTCCTTATTAACCAGACGGCCCTAAAAATTCGGGCCGAATAGTATTACCAGGACTGAGTTGCTTTAAATGATTCGAGCAGTTTTTTCAACTTGCCTTCGATATCATCGTTATAGTTACCAGCCTGGCCGATTTCGTTCATAAGGTCAGCATGCTCACGCAGGGCAAAAGAAACTAATGCAGCTTCGAATGCACCAATTTTCGCTAACTCAACATCATCCAAGAATCCACGTTCTGCCGCGAACAGAGACAGTGACTGCTCTGCTACTGACATCGGTGCATACTGTTTCTGTTTCAGCAATTCAGTTACTTTCTGACCATGACTTAACTGTTTACGAGTCGCGTCATCGAGGTCGGAAGCAAACTGAGCAAATGCTGCAAGTTCACGATACTGAGCAAGTGCTGTACGAATACCACCAGACAGTTTCTTAATGATTTTAGTCTGAGCAGCACCACCAACACGAGATACTGAAATACCAGGGTTAACCGCTGGACGGATACCAGAGTTAAACAAGTTAGATTCCAGGAAGATCTGACCATCTGTAATCGAGATTACGTTAGTCGGTACGAATGCAGAAACGTCACCGCCTTGGGTTTCAATGATAGGCAGAGCCGTCAATGAACCAGTTTGGCCTTTAACTTCACCTTTAGTAAAGTTTTCAACGTATTCAGCGTTAACACGAGCTGCACGCTCAAGTAAACGTGAATGCAGATAAAAAACGTCACCTGGGTAAGCTTCACGTCCTGGTGGACGACGCAGCAACAGTGAAATTTGACGGTATGCAACAGCCTGTTTAGACAGGTCATCGTAAACGATCAGCGCATCTTCACCGCGGTCACGGAAATATTCACCCATTGCGCATCCAGAGTATGCAGCAAGGTATTGCAGAGCAGCTGATTCAGATGCCGTTGCAACAACAACAATGGTATTTTCCAGTGCGCCGTGTTCTTCCAGTTTACGAACTACGTTAGAAATAGTAGATGCTTTCTGACCGATAGCAACGTAAACACATTTGATGCCAGAATCACGCTGATTAATAATTGCATCGATCGCTAGAGCAGTTTTACCTGTCTGACGGTCACCGATGATAAGCTCACGCTGACCACGGCCGATTGGAATCATCGCATCGACTGATTTATAACCAGTCTGTACAGGTTGATCAACTGATTGACGTTCAATAACACCTGGAGCAATAACTTCAATTGGAGAGAAGCCATCGTTCTCAACAGGGCCTTTACCATCAATTGGTTGACCCAGTGTATTCACAACACGTCCTAACAGGCCACGGCCTACTGGGACTTCAAGAATACGACCAGTACATTTAACTTTCATGCCCTCTGCCAAGTCGGCATAAGGACCCATAACAACCGCACCAACAGAGTCTCGCTCCAAGTTCAGTGCGATAGCGTAACGGTTGCCAGGCAGTGCGATCATTTCACCCTGCATGACTTCGGCTAAACCGTGAATACGAATGATACCGTCGTTAACGGATACAATCGTACCTTCATTGTGAGCTTCACTCACAACATCAAACTGAGCAATACGCTGTTTGATCAGTTCGCTGATTTCGGTGGAATTCAGTTGCATATGCTCCAGTTCCCTTAAGACTGCAAGACGTCAGTTAAACGCTCTAAGCGACCGCGGACACTCCCGTCAATAACGAGGTCTCCAGCACGAATGATCACTCCAGCAATAACAGACTTATCAATTTTGCAATTCAGCTTAACTTTGCGTGACAGACGTTTTTCCATCGCTGCAGAAATTTTAGCTGACTGCTGTTCACTCAGTTCGTTAGCAGAAATGACATCAACCTCGATGGTTGATTCCAGAGCATCGCGCAATTGAATAAATTGAGCTAATACTTCTGGTAGCGTTGTTAAACGCCCATTATCTGCCATAACACGAATCAGATTCTGAACATGCTCGTCAATTTCATCTCCACAAACAGAGATAAACGTTTTAGCTAATGTTTCTGGTGCAATAGAACCAGAAAGCAGCTCACCAACCTGTTCGTTGCGCGTCACCAATGAGGTGAAGGCCAGCATATTCTGCCATTTTTCGACAGATTGGTTTTCCACAGCAAAGTCAAAAGCTGCTTTGGCGTAGGGGCGAGCTACAGTAGCGATTTCAGACATGCCCCTCCCTCCTTACAGTTCAGCGACTAGTTTATCAACGATGTCGCTGTTAGCAGCTTCATCCACGGAACGTTCGATAATCTTCTCGGCACCTGCAATAGCAAGCATCGCAACCTGTTTACGTAACTCTTCACGTGCACGTTTACGCTCAGCATCAATTTCAGCTTGCGCTTGCGCGACGATTTTTGCACGTTCTGCTTCCGCTTCTGCTTTTGCTTCATCAATCATTTGAACACGCTGTTTATTTGCTTGTTCAATGATGACTTGTGCTTCAGCTTTCGCTTTTTTCAGTCGGTCGGTTGCGTCGGTTTGCGCCAGTTCCAGGTTCTTTTTAGCACGTTCTGCAGAAGATAAACCGTCAGCAATTTCTTTTTGACGTTTTTCAATGGCCGCCATAATCGGTGGCCATACATACTTCATACAGAACCAAACAAACAGGACAAACGCGATAGCCTGGCCGAGGATTGTTGCATTTAGATTCACAGACAATACCTC
This sequence comes from Providencia sp. R33, assembly GCF_019343475.1. Taxonomy (NCBI): domain Bacteria; kingdom Pseudomonadati; phylum Pseudomonadota; class Gammaproteobacteria; order Enterobacterales; family Morganellaceae; genus Providencia; species Providencia sp. R33. The sequence goes on from NZ_CP072453.1 coordinate 3,752,629, forward strand.
TTATTCATTAGTGAATTAATGTTCTTACAGTGTTCCGTAACGTTAATTAGGCAACAGCGAACATTACATACAAGCCCAGACCAACAGCAATCATCGGAATAGCATCGACCAGACCCATTACGATAAAGAACTGTGTACGCAGCAGAGGAATTAAATCTGGCTGACGAGCAGCACCTTCTAAAAATTTACCACCTAGGATGCCGATACCGATCGCAGCACCGATCGCCGCTAAGCCCATCATCACAGCGGCAGCCATGTACAGCAGATCCATACTCAGGTTTTCCATGACAGTCTCCAGTTTGTTTCAGTTAATACAATTATTGATTAATTAAATTAGTGCTCTTCAGATGCCATCGACAGATAGACAACAGTCAGAACCATAAAAATAAAGGCTTGTAGCGTAATAATCAGTATGTGGAAGATAGCCCAAGGTAGGCTTAACAACCACTGTGACCACCACGGAAGCAGAGCCGCGATAAGAATAAAGATCAATTCACCTGCATACATGTTACCAAACAGTCGCAGACCGAGTGATACAGGTTTTGACAGCAGGCTTACCCCTTCAAGAATCAAGTTGACTGGAATGAAGACAGGATGGTTAAAAGGCTGCATAGTGAGCTCTTTTGTAAATCCGCCAATTCCTTTCATCTTGATGCTGTAAAAGAGGATTAGGATAAACACACCAATAGCCATCGATAAAGTGACACTAACATCTGCGGTTGGTACTGCACGTAATGCAGGTAACCCGAGATAATGCTCAGCAATATACGGAAGGAAATCAATTGGGAGTAAATCCATCAGGTTCATTAAGAATACCCAGACGAACACCGTTAATGCTAAAGGAGCAATAACTTTGCTCTTACCGTGATACATATCACGGACTGAGTTATCAACGAAACCAATGATCAGTTCTATTGCAGTCTGTAACTTACCGGGTACGCCACTAGTCGCATTGGCTGCAACTCTTCTAAATAGCCACAGGAACAGAGCCCCGAGAACTACTGAGAAAAAAAGCGAGTCAATGTTCAACGTCCAAAATGTTGGACTAGCGTGGGGATCGACCAACTTAAAGGTACTCAGGTCCAACTGAAGGTTTCTCAGATGGTGGCCTATGTAATCCTCTGTAGTCATCACTTCTCCTGATGCAGACATGATGCCTCTTACCCTTTTGTAGTTTAAAAATACTTACCGTTTAAAAACGGCTGGTGCAACAATCTGAACAATTAGCACCGCTAAATAGGTCAAACCCAGTGGTGTTAATGACGCTTTGAACACACCGAAAGCAACAACTAAAACAACGATAGTTGTAACAACCTTTAGCCCTGCTCCTAATGCTAAGAACCAGGCAATGCGGACAGGTTCATCCTCTTCCTTTGCTTTCTGAAATTGTGCTAGCAGCATAAATACGATATTTGGTAACCAGCATGCTAACCCACCAGCAAGAGCAGAGGCCCCCCATTCTATACTATTTGCACAGAAAGCCCCACTGAGGATCACTAAAGTTATAAACTGAACAGACAACTGCTTTGCAGCATGCTTGTTGTCATAAAGGGATACAGACATAACTTTTCGTATACTCCCAGCTCTTCTCAGCCTCAGAAACGCTAAGTGTTGTATAAAACTGCCTTTGCGTAAATGTGTCAAGAGACAAAAACGAGCAAATTATACGGGCAGGCGAAATGAATTCAATCAGTAAGTAGCGAAAAGGTGAATAAATATTTAATTTTTTCGAGTTAGCGCAGAATTGTCGCTGTAATATTTAATAAATAGTTAATGAATTGCTACATTCGTTCACTTAAATGTGACATTAATCACATTTAGCTTTATTTATTCCTTCAACTTTCATCACAAGAAAAATTAGATTTAATCTGTAAATCAAATAATTAAGAAATATAATTTTTAAGCTAAATAATGAATCTATAAATCAAATATTTCACTGTTAACTAATTTATTAGCTAAATCGATTAAGTCAAAATAGCCAATTACATTCATTTTTTCCTTTCAGCTTATTATTTTTGAAACTTATTCGTTATTTCCATGTAAATAATGCGTGAAATTCGCGTTTTTGTTATTTGCTCAAAAATAAAAATAGCCGCCTGCTTTTCAACATTCGGCTATCGCTCTAAAAGATAAAATTATTTGATAGAAAGCAACTTTATTTCAGCGAAATTTTAACTAAATGGCGTTGCTCATCAAGTTCTGGTATTTCAAGTTCAGTGATAGATTCAATCACAAACCCTTCTGGCAGCGCCATTTCATCATCACGAATGACACCTTTTAGAGCGTAAAAACGCCCTTCAGGTGAAGGTAAATGGTGGCACCAACTCAACATATCATTCAACGATGCAAACGCACGACTAATCACACCATCAAAACCATTTGCAACGGGATACTCTTCAACTCGCGACTGAACGGGTTCGATGTTAGTTAGTCCTAACTCATGTTGAACCTGTTTTAAAAAGCGTACACGCTTCCCTAAGCTGTCCAATAGAACAAAATGGGAATCAGGTCGAACAATGGCTAAAGGAACGCCTGGCAAGCCAGGGCCTGTTCCAACATCGATAAACCGTTGTCCGTTGAGTTGACCGTTCACCACTATGCTATCCATGATATGACGGATTAACATTTGTTGAGGGTCACGCACGGACGTCAAGTTATAGGCTTTGTTCCATTTAACTAGTAACCCAACGTAATCAACTAACTGCTGTTTTTGCTTTTCCGTTAAATCGATATCGGTTTTGGCAAGTAATTGATTGAGTTTTGATAATAAATCCATGTTAAGCGCTCCGGCGTAGCATGCCTTGTTTTTTCAACCAAACAAGTAAAATAGAAATTGCCGCAGGAGTGATCCCTGAAATACGTGAAGCTTGGCCTATCGACGTTGGTTTGTGATCGTTCAACTTTGCCATCACTTCGTTAGACAAACCTTTCACTTGTTTATAATCAAGATCAACAGGTAACAAGGTGTTTTCATTGCGTAATTGTCTTTCGATTTCTTCTTTCTGACGCGCAATGTAGCCTTCGTATTTAACTTGAATCTCAACTTGATCAGCAGCTTGTTGATCTTCAATTGCAGGTGCAAACAAGTTTAACGAAGTCAGCACTTGGTAAGTCATTTCAGGGCGACGTAATAAATCTTCACCATTGGCTTCCTTGGATAACGGAACAGTTAATATTCCGTCAATCTCAGTATGGTTATCAGATTTAGGGTGCACCCAGATATCTTTTAAGCGTTGACGCTCTTTTTCAATCAGTTCCACTTTTTTGTTGAAATGTGCCCAACGTACATCGTCAACGAGACCAAGTTCACGGCCTTTTTCTGTTAAACGTAGATCGGCGTTATCTTCACGTAACATCAAGCGGTATTCCGCACGTGAGGTAAACATACGGTATGGTTCTTTGGTGCCAAGTGTACAAAGGTCGTCAACAAGGACACCGATGTAAGCTTGGTCACGACGAGGGAACCAACCTTCTAAACCAAAGGCATGTTGTGCAGCATTCAAGCCAGCAAGCAAGCCTTGAGCGCCTGCTTCTTCATAACCCGTTGTGCCGTTAATTTGGCCAGCGAAGAACAAGCCATTAATAAATTTGCTTTCAAGTGTTTGTTTGAGATCGCGTGGGTCAAAGAAATCATACTCAATCGCATAACCAGGACGAATGATCCTTGCGTTTTCCATCCCTTTCATTGAGTGCACAATTTGCATTTGTACATCAAATGGCAGGCTGGTGGAAATCCCGTTAGGGTAGATTTCATTGCTCGTTAAGCCTTCTGGCTCTAAGAAAATTTGATGTGAGTCTTTGTCTGCAAAGCGCATCACTTTGTCTTCGATTGACGGACAGTAACGAGGACCGATCCCTTCGATGATCCCTGCATACATTGGGCTACGATCAAGGTTATTTCTGATCACATCATGGGTTTTTTCATTGGTGTAGGTGATATGGCAAGGCATCTGTTGTGGATGTTGATCTTGCGAACCTAAAAATGAAAATACAGGCATTGGGTCGTCACCTAGCTGTTGAGCTAGCTGACTGAAATCAATAGTTCTTGCATCAATACGTGGGGGAGTTCCCGTTTTTAAACGGTTAACACGTAGTGGTAATTCCCTTAAACGCTGTGAAAGGGAGATTGATGGTGGATCACCTGCACGACCCCCACTGTAATTTTCTAACCCAATATGAATTTTTCCATCAAGGAAAGTCCCAACGGTTAATACCACGGCTTTGGCTTTAAATTTTAAGCCCATACGGGTAATCGCCCCTGTGACTTGATTGTTTTCAACAATCAGATCTTCAACAGGTTGCTGGAAAATCATTAAGTTAGGTTGGTTTTCTAAAGCTGTTCTAACTGCTTGGCGATAAAGAACACGGTCTGCTTGTGCACGAGTTGCACGAACAGCTGGGCCTTTGCTGGCATTTAATGTTCTAAATTGAATACCCGCTTTGTCTGTTGCTGTGGCCATTAAACCACCGAGGGCATCAATTTCTCTGACCAGATGCCCCTTACCGATCCCACCGATGGCTGGGTTGCAAGACATCTGGCCCAATGTATCAATATTGTGAGTCAGTAATAGGGTTTGACGCCCCATACGTGCAGCTGCCATTGCTGCTTCAGTACCGGCATGACCACCACCAATTACGATGACGTCAAATTGCTCTGGATAAAACATGTGTGAACCTTAAACGTTAGAAAATGCTGACTGTGCATTTGAGGAGAGAATTCTACTCAAGTTTGAGGAAGAGACCAAGCCTTAGGTTTCTCCCCTATATAATATAAAGATCTTTTTATTTAAAGATCTCTTTATTAGATCTTTTATTAGGATCATCTGTTTCTGTGGATAAGTGGATTTTCACTTTAAAGATCATAAAAGTGTAAAGGATCATATACTGTGAATGATCCGTGATCCGATTGCGTATAAGCTGGGATCAAAATGGGTACTTATGCACAGGCCTTGGTGGCCCTAAAACTTATACTCTGGATAACTACCGGTTAATACCGGGATCTTCCCTGAGTTATCCACAGTTGATTGCTTCTATTTTAACCAAATTATAGTTCGTTTGCCCAAATTTTAACCCATTCTCCAGCGGGATCTTCAGGAATTTCGTGTTTTTGAATGTCTATTTCAAAACATTCCCCGATCCGTTTAGCCCCTTTTCCACTTAATAAGGCATCTAATTTGTGGATCGCACCACAGAAAGTGTCATATTCCGAGCTACCGATCCCAACGGCACCAAATTTCACTTGGCTGAGATCAGGTGAGCTTTCTTCTATAGCATCAAAGAACGGTTGAATGCTGTCAGGTAGATCACCTGCTCCGTGAGTCGAGCTCACCACTAGCCAAATGCCCTCAAGTGTTAAGTCATCAAGCTCTGGACCATGTTGAACATCTGTTTCATAGCCGAGTTCTTCTAAAATCTCCGCCATGTGCTCTGCAACATATTCCGCACTGCCCATTGTACTGCCACTTATTAAGGTTACTTTTGTCATGGTGATTCTCTTTCACAATAATAGGGCGCTATTGTACGCTGTGAATGAGCTGGGATCTACCTGTGGATAATGTGGTTATATCATTTTTTTTTCTAAGGGTTGATTGTACGTAAGATCGGGTTCTGTAAGGAGATCAGGGTTTCTGTAGATTGAATCTCATCAATCGTTTGAATTTTGTTGATAAGTACGTCTTGCAGGGCATCAATTGATTTGCACATGACCTTAATAAAAATGCTGTATTGACCCGTCGTATAATAAACTTCGACTACCTCTTCTAAGGCATCCAATTTCTTTAATGCAGTCGGGTAATCTTTTGCACTTTTTAAAATAATGCCAATAAAGCAGCAGACATCAAAACCTAACTGTTTCGGATTGATATCAATACGGGTGCCTTTGATAATCCCCGCTTGCTTCATTTTTTCAACACGAACGTGAATTGTTCCTGGGCTTACTGCAAATTTTTTGGCTAATTCTGCGTAAGGTGTACGGGCATTTCCCATTAATTCGTGAAGTATGTCACGATCGAGATTATCGATTTGATAATTTTCTGGCATTATTTTGCCTCCATTTTAACGATTATTCATTTTTATACTCATTTTTTTAATTAAAATAAACAGTAAAGGCTTTTTTTAATGATGGATATTGAATTTATACCTCATTTTGTTGCTTAATCTATACATCAGCTAATACAGCAAACAAATTATGGGTAGCAAATTATGGACAAGTCATTCATCGAACATCAGCAACAAATTAGTTTTGTTAAATCCTATTTCTCACGTTTACTTGAAAAAGAGCTTGGTTTAATCGAAGTGCAAGGACCAATCCTTAGTCGTCTTGGTGATGGTACGCAGGATAACTTATCAGGCAGCGAAAAAGCAGTTCAAGTGAAAGTGAAATCAATCCCAGGTGCAACCTTTGAAGTGGTGCACTCATTGGCTAAATGGAAACGTAAAACGTTAGGTCGTTTTGGTTTCAGCGAAGGCCAAGGACTCTATACGCACATGAAAGCGTTGCGTCCGGACGAAGATCGCTTAACCCCAATCCACTCCGTCTATGTCGATCAGTGGGATTGGGAAAAAGTGATGGCAGATGAGGAACGTACACTTCCTTATCTGAAACAGACAGTGGGTAAAATCTACAAGGCAATAAAAGAAACAGAAGCTGCCGTAAGTAAAGAGTTTGGACTGGCACCGTTCCTGCCAGACCAAATTCACTTTATCCACAGTGAAGAGCTGTTACAGCGCTACCCTGACCTAGATGCAAAAGGCCGTGAGCGCGCAATCGCGAAAGAACTTGGCGCCGTTTTCCTTATTGGTATCGGTGGTAAGTTATCCAGCGGTGAATCACACGATGTACGCGCACCAGACTACGACGACTGGACAACAGAAAACGAAGACGGTTTTTGTGGTTTAAACGGTGACATCCTTGTGTGGAACCCTGTGTTACAAGATGCATTTGAGCTGTCTTCCATGGGGATCCGTGTTAGCCCTGAATGCTTAACACGTCAATTAAGCCTGACACAAGATGAAAAACGCATGGAATTAGAATGGCACCAAGCGTTAGTTAAAGGTGAAATGCCACAAACTATCGGCGGGGGTATCGGCCAATCACGTTTAGTGATGTTGCTTCTGCAACGCCAGCACATTGGCCAAGTCCAATGCGGTGTTTGGGCGCCAGACATGCAAGAATCTGTTGAAGGTATGCTGTAATTAGCGACTAAAGCGGCGTAACAGCCTGCTTTTTAACCCGGTGTCAAAACGCCAAATATGGTCGAATATTTTCATGATGCCGGGTTTCCCATAATTTGACACAGATACCGCATGGAAGCGGTATTTCCCTTTCTTCTGCATGGTTTTGATTTTTTGAATGAGTTCATCAGGCAAACGCTGAGCCACAAAATCAGAAATAACCACTGCATCCGCATCCATCCATTGTTTTGATTCTAATTTGACGGTTGTTTCTTGCAAACAAGCTGCAAGGTCTGTTCCACCTTTAAATGTTTGATGTAAAAACCGAATACACTGCTCCAACCCATCCGTAGATAATAAATCGTAATGCACAATATCGGTGGAAAATAGCATCACATGGCATGCGCGGTTATCGGCTAACGCGATTTTCATGAGCGCAAGGCAAAATGCTTTTGCACAGCGCTCATTTAATCCCCCCATTGAGCCTGATGTATCAATACACACCACAAATGGCCCTCGAGGTTGTTCTTCATCATGGTGATGTGTAATGGGGCGCAATACTTTTCTTTCTTGCCAGCTATCCCCTTGCAACCGATAAGTTAATAGCTGTTTTTCCAGTAATTTTCGATAAAACTCAAATTCTATTTCTTCAATACCCAACATAGCGAGTTCAGCGGGTAATAAACGCAAAATATCATCACTTTGGTTTAAGCCATTAACTTGTTCAGGTACTGTTTCAGGTACTTTCTCCATGATAGTCATCGGTTCTAAAACCACACTATCATCAGGGATAGCTTGTGCTGTTTGGCTACGGCCTAATAATTGAGCTATTTTTTCGAGCTCAGGCTGCTGACGTAAAAATTCACTGTAGCGATTTAACAGTTGGTCATTATAAGCGGAGGTCATATTCACCCCTTTGCTTAAATCCCACAAACGACCAGCTGCCCGTTCATTTTCACCCAGAATATCTTCTAAGTTTCCACTTAAGGCTAACCTGCGTTGTAATTCCGCCAGCAATTGTTCTTTTTCTTGCTCTAAAAGCTCTTTATGCAGGGTTGTGACTTGCAAAATTAAGCTGGTTCGCCACTTTTGGACAAACAAAGCTTGCCTTGCACTGCGGTTTTCAATTTTACCACTTTGCAACAGACTCGCTTCTCGGTAAAACGGCGAGTCGATTTGGTTAAGCCTTTCTATTACAGAAGGGAGTCGTGTAAAGAAAGCATCCGTTGAGATCCCAAGGGACTGTCGATACAGCTCAAATTCTTCAGAAAGTTGCGCGGGAACCAACGCATCTTGCAGGCGCTGTTTCAGGTCTTTTTTCCAACTGGATAAGTCTTTCAATAATGCCTTTTTTAAACGGGGATGTTTTTCAAAAAATACTGCCAATTGCGGCGTAGCAAGGAGAGAGATAATAATCTCTTCTATTAATTGGCTTTCATTAACCGAAAGCAACATTTCCAGAGTGGCTAAACTCATCATAATTATTCGGCCACTTTGCCTGTGATTTGGTTGCGTAATTGCGTTAATTTCTCTGCAAGTTGCAGAAAACTTTGTTCAATATCCGCCAGCCAATGGGCTTCAATAAAAAGGTTGGGTTGCTGTTTTTCAAATTGATAACGGGCAGATTGGATATCGGATTGAATTTTATCCAGCTTATCTAACCATTCTTGGTTATTTGATGTGGAGGTTTGTGTGGCTGTTTTATCTTGGATATATAAGGTTGATGATTGATGGCTAATATCCAATAACTGTATCTGATTTAAATTATTCACCTCTGCAGCAATTTCTTGTGCAAAACCAATACCATTTAAATGTGCAGATAATGTCGTGCCTTTATTTAAAAATAAAGTGAGTGCTTTTTTGTCTGTGGTAACAAACGTCACTTTCATATTATGCAGTTGCAATGGTCGATGTAAAAACAGCGTGATCCGCCCTTCATGAATATGCTCAGGTAACACATACGAGGCCTTACGAGCAAACATCGCATTGTTTTTATTCACTTTAAAAGCATCTTGGCTATTTTGATCTTGTGTAGATGACATCCATTGTTGGTAAATTTGCTCAATTTCACGGGTAAATTTACGCTGCTGCCAACCCTCTTCTTGTAAAAGGGATTGAATTAATCGCGGTAATGCATTCATCGATTGCATATCATGCCACAGGCAATCTTTTAAAAGCACAATATCAAGGGGAGAGACACTGCTACGGCCATTGAAAAATGCACTTGCCTGTAATAAGTATACCGCTTTTTTCCAGCGCCTATCTGAGACATAAACGTGCTTATCAGTGGCATCTAATTGCTGGCGCAGTTGATAGATCAGCTCAAAACAGTGATCGGGTAGCGTAATTTTAGGGATTTCTTGTTGCCACTGTTGGTATTCTTCATCGCTGATTTTTAAATGTTCAGGAACTTGGGATCCTTCTAACGACGATTTTCCCGTCAACAATGCACGGAAGTTTTGTTTTTCCTGCACTTTATCAAGCCAAATACGCACTAACATACGGTCAAAAAGGGCTTCTAAACTATTATCTGCATCAGGCAACTCGTTTGAAGCCGTGACGAGCAAACGCATGGGAATGGATTTTTCTTCATCGCCATTACGGAATTTGCGTTCATTGATTGCCGTTAATAGCGTATTGAGAATAGCAGGGCCCGCTTTCCAGATCTCATCTAAAAAAACCACTTCAGCATCAGGCAAATAACCTTTAGTTAGACGTTCATAGCGCCCTTCATCTTTGAGGGCTTGAATGGATAAGGGGCCAAAAATTTCTTCAGGCGTCGAAAAGCGCGTCATTAAGTATTCAAATGCATGTGCATGACGAAAAGCATATTTCATTCTCCGCGCAATTAAGCTTTTCGCAATACCTGGAGGGCCTAATAGAAAGACACTTTCACCACTGAGTGTGGCTAATAAACACAAGCGTATTGCCTGTTGGCGTTCATACAAACCGCTTTCAAGGTAATTACTCAGTTGGGCGATACGCTCAGCAAGTTGCATAACAGTTCCTTTCTATTGGAGAGTTATTGATAAAGGCTATCAATTCCTTTTATTACATACTGCGGCCATTTTTTCCATTTTTCTTTGATGTACCCCAAAAAACAAGAAAAAACGATTCAGCTATAAGTGATTCAATAAGTTATTGTTTTTAAGCTTATCACTCGCTAACGAAACGTTTCGATGATGATCACAAATATCGACTATCAATATTGAGTTGTGACTTATCTAAACTATTATTAGATAAGCGAAACGTTTCGCTTATCAGAAATGGCGGTGAAAAAATGAAAAAAGGTGTTCTGCTTAATGCCAATATTACTTCAGTGATTGCAAAATTAGGTCATACCGACCAAATCACACTGGCGGATGCAGGTTTACCCATTTCAACGGGGCCTGAGCGGATTGATTTAGCGATAACGCAAGGGTTACCTGATTTCATGGCTGTTTTGCGAGTGGTTACGCAAGAAATGCAGGTCGAAAAAGCGATTATTGCAGAAGAAATTAGTGCAATGAATCCCATTATGGAAACGGCTATTTTAACGCATTTGAATGACCTACAAACTGAGCAAGGCAATCAAATTGAAATCATCTATTGCAGTCATGAACGTTTTAAACAGCTGACCCATGACAGCAAAGCGGTCATTAGAACAGGGGAATGCTCGCCATTTGCGAATGTAATCTTGTGTTCTGGTGTGACTTTCTGAGGTGACTATGCAACCTTTATTAGAACTTATCGGTATCGATAAATCATTTCCGGGCGTGAAAGCGCTCAGCGGTGCGACATTAAATGTCTACCCCGGAAAAGTCATGGCGCTGGTGGGGGAAAATGGGGCTGGCAAGTCAACCATGATGAAAGTGCTCACTGGTATCTATCAAAAAGATGCAGGTAAAATTCGCTTTCTTGGCAAAGAAGTGGCGTTCAATGGGCCAAAAAGCTCCCAAGAGGCGGGTATTGGTATTATTCACCAAGAATTAAACCTGATCCCTGAGTTGACTATCGCAGAAAATATTTTCCTTGGGCGCGAATTTGTTAGTGCGTTTGGCAAAATTGACTGGAAAAAAATGTTCAGTGAATCAGACAAACTGCTTAAACGCCTCAACCTTGATTATGACAGCCACCAAACCATTGCTGAACTTTCGATTGGTGAACAGCAAATGGTAGAAATTGCTAAAGTTCTTAGTTTCCAATCTCAAGTGATCATCATGGATGAACCAACGGATGCGCTTACTGATACGGAAACAGAATCATTATTCCGCGTTATCGAAGACTTAAAAGCACAAGGCTGCGGTATTGTTTATATCTCTCACCGGTTAAAAGAAATCTTTGAAATTTGCGACGATGTTACCGTGTTTCGTGATGGTCAGTTTATTGGCGAAAAACCCGTTAGCGAATTAGAAGAAGAAAAACTGATTGAAATGATGGTGGGAAGAAAACTTGAAGACCAATACCCGCGCATTGATGTTCAAGCGGGTGATACCCGCTTACAGCTAGAAAATGTATCAGGTCCCGGAGTTACAAACGCCAGCTTCACGTTGAAAAGTGGTGAAATTTTAGGTGTTTCAGGGTTAATGGGCGCAGGGCGAACCGAGCTGATGAAAATCATCTACGGCGCAGCTTCCAAGAAATCAGGTTCGATTAGGTTGGAAGGCAACCCTGTTAACTTGAAAACCCCGCAAGATGGCCTAAATAGCGGTATTGTGTACATTTCAGAAGACCGTAAACGCGATGGATTAGTGTTAGGCATGTCAGTCAAAGAAAATATGTCGTTGACGGCTTTACGTTATTTCAGCCGCACGGGTGGTTCACTTAAACATGGCGAAGAGCAACAAACGGTCAGTGACTTTATTCGCCTTTTCAATATTAAAACCCCATCTATGAACCAAATCATTGGTAACCTTTCTGGCGGGAATCAACAAAAAGTGGCTATCGCCCGAGGGTTGATGACCAGACCAAAAGTGTTGATCCTTGATGAACCAACACGTGGTGTTGATGTTGGGGCAAAAAAAGAGATTTATCAGCTAATTAACCAATTTAAGAAAGAAGGGCTGAGCATCATTTTAGTCTCTTCAGAAATGCCTGAAGTGATTGGAATGAGTGACCGCATTTTGGTGATGCACGAAGGTCATATCAGCGGTGAATTTACTGCCAAAGAAGCGACTCAGGAAGCCTTAATGGCTGCCGCAGTGGGTAAAAATTACGGCTCAGTTCAGGAGTTATCAGTATGAGTTCAACAACTGCATCATCAAAACGCTGGTTCAGCAAAGCTTGGCTGATGGAACAAAAATCGTTAATTGCGCTATTAGTCTTAATTGCCATCGTATCAACATTAAGCCCTAATTTTTTTACGGTGAATAACCTATTCAATATTTTGCAGCAAACGTCGGTGAACGCCATCATGGCGGTAGGCATGACGTTGGTTATCTTAACATCAGGGATTGACCTGTCAGTGGGCTCATTACTTGCACTGACGGGCGCGGTTGCTGCATCGATGGTTGGGGCGGAAGTCAATGCCTTGGTTGCCGTTGCTGGCGCATTAGCGCTGGGAGCGGCAATTGGCGCATGTACAGGGATTATTGTTGCGAAAGGGAAAGTCCAAGCCTTTATCGCAACATTGGTGATGATGCTTTTATTGCGTGGCGTGACTCGTGTGTATACCGATGGTAGCCCGATAAACACGGGCTTTAGTGATAATGCAGATTTGTTTGGCTGGTTTGGTATTGGCCGCCCATTAGGTATTCCTACCCCAGTTTGGTTAATGATCATTGTATTTGTTGCGGCATGGTACATGTTGCACCACACTCGATTAGGCCGTTATATCTATGCGTTAGGTGGCAATGAAGCGGCAACTCGCTTATCAGGCATTAACGTCGACCGCATCAAAATTATTGTTTATGCCTTATGTGGTTTGCTGGCGGCACTGGCAAGTGTGATTGAAGTTGCACGTTTGTCATCGGCACAACCCATGGCAGGTAATGGGTATGAGCTAGATGCTATAGCCGCTGTTGTACTCGGTGGTACAAGCCTTGCGGGCGGAAAAGGGCGCATTGTCGGTACGTTGATTGGTGCGCTGATCCTTGGTTTCTTAAACAATGGCTTAAACTTATTAGGTATTTCGTCGAACTATCAGATGATTGTCAAAGCGGTCGTCATCTTACTTGCGGTACTTGTTGATAATAAAAAATAACCCTACAGGAAAACGATTATGAAACTGAATAAATTAGCTACATTGTTATCAGCTGTTGCACTGAGTGCAACCGTTAGCGTCAATGCGATGGCAAAAGACAGCATTGCGTTAGTGATTTCAACACTGAACAACCCTTTCTTTGTGACGATGAAAGATAGCGCACAAAAAGAGGCAGACAGACTGGGCTATGAATTGATCGTTCTAGATTCACAAGATAACCCAGCAAAAGAATTGGCAAACGTGCAGGACTTAACGGTTCGTGGAACAAAACTGATGTTAATCAACCCAACAGACTCTGATGCGGTGGGTAACTCTATCCTAATGGCAAACAAAGCAAAAATTCCTGTTATTACCTTAGACAGAGCCGCTAATAAAGGTGAAGTCGTCAGCCACGTTGCTTCTGATAACCGTATGGGCGGTAAAATGGCGGCCGATTACATTGCACAAAAAACAGGTAATGAAGCCAAAGTTATCCAATTAGAAGGTATTTCAGGTACTTCAGCAGCGCGTGAGCGTGGTGAGGGCTTTAATACAGGTGCGAAAGAGCACAAATTTAATTTACTGGCGAGCCAGCCTGCTGATTTCGATAGAACAAAAGGCCTTAACGTTATGCAAAACCTGCTAACTGCACACCCTGCGGTTCAAGCGGTCTTCGCACAAAATGACGAAATGGCGCTAGGTGCATTAAGAGCACTACAAACAGCGGGCCGTACTGATGTTTTAGTCGTCGGTTTCGATGGCACTAATGATGGCATTAAAGCGGTAGAGGGCGGGAAATTAGGTGCAACAATCGCACAGCGTCCAGATCAAATTGGTATTGTTGGCGTACAAATTGCCGATAAAATCTTAAAAGGCGAAAAAGTTGACGCTACCGTTCCTGTTGAATTGGAATTAGTGGTAAAACAATAAGATAAAATAACCGCCGCTATAGCTTTGCGGCGGTTTATTGGTTTTGTGGTTATGAAGTCACAATAAAAAGGATATAAATGTTATGGGTGCAGCAAAGCTGGTGGTACTGGGTAGTATTAATGCTGATCATATTTTGAATGTTAAGCAATTTCCACAACCGGGTGAAACCGTTCGTGGTGACAGTTATCAAGTTGCTTTTGGTGGAAAAGGCGCAAACCAAGCTGTGGCTGCAGGTCGTAGCGGTGCTGACATAACATTTATAGCCTGTGTAGGTGATGACGACATTGGTGCAAGTATTAAAAAACAGCTTCATCTCGATAATATCAAAACAGAGTGTATTGATGCGATTAAAGATGAAACGACGGGTGTGGCACTGATTTATGTGAATCAACAAGGCGAAAACATTATTGGTATCAATGCGGGTGCCAATGCGCAACTAACAACGCAGAGACTCACGCAATATCAGCAAAAAATTATTGAAGCGGATGCCGTCTTAATGCAGCTTGAATCACCGATTGAAACTGTTCAGATGGCCGCTGAAATTGCGAAGAAAAACAATACTCAAGTCATTTTAAATCCAGCTCCAGCACAATCATTACCAGACTCATTATTAACGCTGGTGGATATTATCACGCCGAATGAAACCGAAGCGGAGCATCTAACGGGTATTGCCGTTAATGATGATCAAGGCGCCCAAGCGGCGGCAGAAGCATTACATCAAAAAGGGATCAGCAAAGTGATGATTACCTTAGGTGCTCGTGGGGTTTGGTACAGTGAAAAAGGTGCACAAGGTAAAATAATTGCTGGGTTTCGCGTAAAAGCAGTGGATACTATTGCGGCAGGTGATACATTCAATGGGGCGTACGTTACCGCTTTACTGGAAGGTAAGGCTGACGAAGACGCGATTATTTTTGCCCATGCAGCGGCGGCGATAGCGGTTACTCGCCCAGGTGCTCAACCTTCGGTTCCATGGCGTAAAGAAATTGACCAATTTTTAGCTCAATAGGATTAACTTGTGGCAACAATGAAAGATGTGGCTCGCCTTGCGGGTGTGTCGACATCCACCGTCTCTCACGTTATTAATCAAAATCGCTACGTCAGTGAGAGTATTACTCTACGCGTTAAAAATGCTATCGAAGAGCTAAATTACGCCCCTTCGGCATTGGCGAGAAGCTTAAAAATGAATCGCACGAATACCATTGGAATGTTACTGACAACCAGTAACAATCCATTTTATGCGGAAGTGGTGCGAGGTGTAGAACGGAGTTGCTACGAGCGCGGTTATAGTTTGATTTTGTGCAACACTGAGGGCGATCTTCAACGGATGAATCATAGCTTAGAAACCTTGTTACAAAAGCGGGTTGATGGGCTATTGATCATGTGTACTGAAGTCCAAGGGCCATCAAAAGAAGTATTGGCTCGCTATCCGGCGGTACCGACGGTGATGATGGACTGGTCGCCATTTGAATCTGGTGGTGATGTTATTCAAGATAACTCATTTTTAGGGGGCGAAATCGCCACTCGCTATTTAATTGATGCAGGGTTCACTCGTATTGCTTGCATTGCAGGGCCGCAAGATAAATCACCTGCAAGAGCTCGTCATCAAGGCTTTATTCAAGCTATGAATGATGCAGGTATTAAAGTTAATGAAGATTATCTGATTTTCAGTGATTTTGAATTCGCTGGTGGCTTTGAGTCAATGAATGCATTACTTGAGTTACCTGTCCCGCCTCAAGCCATTTTCGCGGGTAATGATGCGATGGCGGTTGGGGCTTATCAGGCGATATTTCAAAAAGGAATGAAAGTCCCTGATGATATTTCGATAGTTGGTTACGATGATATCGACCTTTCTTCTTATATGATCCCACCCTTAACAACCATTCATCAGCCAAAAGATGAGTTAGGGCAGCAAGCAGTTAGCCAACTGATTTATCGAATGGATAACCCAGAGGCAGAGACTGGTGTGTTAGTGCTTACCCCTGAGCTTATAGAGCGCCAGTCTGTTAAGAAGGTGAGTTCTTAGTTTTTTTTGTTTTTCCTTTAATTAAGTTATCACCATCGGTTTTACTTAATAATAAGAAGACAAAAGCAGAAACCAGTGTAATCACACCAATAGTAATAAAGGTATAATGGAAATTATCCACGGTATTACTATTGGGCTGCCCATCATAGAAATTTAATATCGCTGCGCTTACGGCAATACCAAAGCTAATCGATAGCTGTTGGGTTACGGCTAACATACTATTTCCCGCACTGGCATTATTGTCAGTTAAATCAGCCAAGCAAATCGTATTCATCGCAGTAAACTGTACTGACATCACCATTCCCAAAATGAATAGCGGTACAACCAACAGATAAATCGACATATTAGGTGATTGCAATGAGAATTGGGCAATCATTAACCCAATAATTACTGTGATCACAAATAATGTATTACGGTAGCCATACTTAGTGAGGATTTTTGTTACACCTGATTTTGCTGTTATTGAGCCAATCGCCAATGGCGCCATCATCATCCCCGCGACAACCGCTTCATAGCCAAATCCAACTTGCAGCATTAATGGCATTAAAAATGGAATACTGCCCGTCCCTAAACGTGTTGCAATATTGCCACTGATACCAATCGAAAACGTGCGAGTTTTAAATAAATTTAATGGGATGATGGCATGCTTAATACGTCTTGCATGAAATACGTACAATAATAAGAAAAGAAAACCACCACCAACAATGGCTGCAGGGATAGATGTAGGTAATGCTTTATCGCCAAATAAATCTAAGCTAACGGAAAGCATGACTAAACCAAAACCAAATAATAAAAAGCCGAGTGTATCAAATTTACGTTTTGGCATTTTAAAATCAGGCATATGCTTTAAAGCATAAAAAACACCCAAAACACCAATAGGAATATTAATAATAAATATCCAATGCCATGTGGCATAAGTAACCAATATGCCACCTAACAGTGGGCCTAATATTGGCCCAATTAATCCTGGGATGGTCACAAAATTTAATATTGGCAATAACTCACTACGTGGATAAGCCCTGATTAATGCTAATCGAGCAACTGGCATCATCATTGCCCCGCCAATCCCTTGAATAACCCGAGAAGTCACTAAAAAATTCAGTGATGGGGAAAGGGCGCAAAGTAAAGAACCGAAAGAGAATAATGAAACGGCTAAAATAAAGATACGGCGAGTACCAAACCGATCAGCAAACCATCCACTTATAGGGATCAATAATGCAACGGTTAAAGTATAACTAACAACGGCTGATTGCATTGCAAGGGGAGAATGATGCAGGCTTTTCGCAATATCAGGTAAAGCCGTATTCAAAATAGTGGCATCGAGCGCCTGCATGAAAAAGGCCATTGCCGCAATCCATGGAAGGCCGGACATATTTTTGGCTGTCTTGAACATCGGTTACCTATCTAAAAAGTTAAAGCCCACAAGGGGAAGTTATCTTGTTAGGTTATTTTTCGTTTACTGTTAATAGTTTATAGCAAAAATCGAGTGCTTTAGTACTTTGACCTTGGATAATGGCATCCGCTAATTGCTGGTGGATATCAACTTCAATAACTTCATTGTCAGTAATAACATCGAAGTAGCGCTGGTAAATAGAACGAAATAAATTAGCGAAAGAAATTAAAAACGGGTTTGCACAGGCTTTATAAATGGTTAAATGAAAATAGTAATCCACCTTTACCCAACGTTCCCTATCAAACTCTTTCGCGAGTAACAGCATTTCATTCGCTAAAAGCTGTAAAGATTGTTTCTGTTCGGGTGTAGCATGTATGGCTGCAAGATAACAAGCTTGTGGCTCAATGGCGAGGCGAACAATTTTGAAATGTTTAATCACAACGGATTGTTCTTCACTATTTGCCCACCAAGTTAATAAATCTTGATCTAAAAAATTCCAATTTGATGAGGGCATAATACGAGTGCCTATTTTAGGACGTGCTAATACCATGCCTTTAGCTGCTAATATTTTAATGGCTTCCCTTATTGCCGTTCGGCTGGCTTGGAACTTTTCTGATAACTCTAATTCACTAGGTAAAATGGAATCAGGCAAATAGGCGCTTGTTAAAATCTGTTGGCCAAGATTTTCTGCAATAATATAAGAACGATTTTTTTGCGAAGCCGTTTGTTGCTTACTTAATTCCATAATTCATCTCAAATCTTATTTCTTGGATGCCTATATTACGTGAGTAAAGGGAAAATTGCTGCTGAAATAGTCAATTGCTGGGTGTGATTTAGCTTAGAACTCCATTTTTGGCTAAAAAAAACGCGAACAAAATAAAAATGCAAAAAAACACTTGCGAGATTTTTTCGTCTCCCTATAATGCGCATCCGTTGTCACGGCAAACCGCTTCGGTGGTGAGGTTAGAAAAAGAAAGCCTTAAGCCAAACTTGAAAAAGTAAGTGATAACACGGTGTGAAGAAAGAAAAAGTTGAAAATAAATACTTGACTTTCTAAAAGAAAAACGTAATATACGTCACCTCGCAGCAACGACCCAGAAGGTCAAATTTCAATACGAAATGCTGCAACGCTCTTTAACAATTTATCAGACAATCTGTGTGGGCACTCACAGGACACTATCAAAAAAATATTTGATTTTAAGTCTTGAAGAGTGACTAACACGTTAATTCATATATATGAACTAATAGGTAATATGTTTTCGCAAGAAGACATACGACAGTAAACATTCTTTGAGCATCAAGCTTTTTAATTGAAGAGTTTGATCATGGCTCAGATTGAACGCTGGCGGCAGGCCTAACACATGCAAGTCGAGCGGTAACAGGGGAAGCTTGCTTCTCGCTGACGAGCGGCGGACGGGTGAGTAATGTATGGGGATCTGCCCGATAGAGGGGGATAACTACTGGAAACGGTGGCTAATACCGCATAATCTCTCAGGAGCAAAGCAGGGGAACTTCGGTCCTTGCGCTATCGGATGAACCCATATGGGATTAGCTAGTAGGTGAGGTAATGGCTCACCTAGGCGACGATCCCTAGCTGGTCTGAGAGGATGATCAGCCACACTGGGACTGAGACACGGCCCAGACTCCTACGGGAGGCAGCAGTGGGGAATATTGCACAATGGGCGCAAGCCTGATGCAGCCATGCCGCGTGTATGAAGAAGGCCCTAGGGTTGTAAAGTACTTTCAGTCGGGAGGAAGGCGTTGATGCTAATATCATCAACGATTGACGTTACCGACAGAAGAAGCACCGGCTAACTCCGTGCCAGCAGCCGCGGTAATACGGAGGGTGCAAGCGTTAATCGGAATTACTGGGCGTAAAGCGCACGCAGGCGGTTAATTAAGTTAGATGTGAAATCCCCGGGCTTAACCTGGGAATGGCATCTAAAACTGGTTAGCTAGAGTCTTGTAGAGGGGGGTAGAATTCCATGTGTAGCGGTGAAATGCGTAGAGATGTGGAGGAATACCGGTGGCGAAGGCGGCCCCCTGGACAAAGACTGACGCTCAGGTGCGAAAGCGTGGGGAGCAAACAGGATTAGATACCCTGGTAGTCCACGCTGTAAACGATGTCGATTTGAAGGTTGTTCCCTTGAGGAGTGGCTTTCGGAGCTAACGCGTTAAATCGACCGCCTGGGGAGTACGGCCGCAAGGTTAAAACTCAAATGAATTGACGGGGGCCCGCACAAGCGGTGGAGCATGTGGTTTAATTCGATGCAACGCGAAGAACCTTACCTACTCTTGACATCCAGAGAATTTAGCAGAGATGCTTTAGTGCCTTCGGGAACTCTGAGACAGGTGCTGCATGGCTGTCGTCAGCTCGTGTTGTGAAATGTTGGGTTAAGTCCCGCAACGAGCGCAACCCTTATCCTTTGTTGCCAGCACGTCATGGTGGGAACTCAAAGGAGACTGCCGGTGATAAACCGGAGGAAGGTGGGGATGACGTCAAGTCATCATGGCCCTTACGAGTAGGGCTACACACGTGCTACAATGGCGTATACAAAGAGAAGCGACCTCGCGAGAGCAAGCGGAACTCATAAAGTACGTCGTAGTCCGGATTGGAGTCTGCAACTCGACTCCATGAAGTCGGAATCGCTAGTAATCGTAGATCAGAATGCTACGGTGAATACGTTCCCGGGCCTTGTACACACCGCCCGTCACACCATGGGAGTGGGTTGCAAAAGAAGTAGGTAGCTTAACCTTCGGGAGGGCGCTTACCACTTTGTGATTCATGACTGGGGTGAAGTCGTAACAAGGTAACCGTAGGGGAACCTGCGGTTGGATCACCTCCTTACCATTGAAGTGTTTTTGTGAAGTGCTCACACAGATTGTCTGATAGAAAGTAGAGCAATAGGCTATACGTGGGAGACTTATTCGAGAGAATAGGACTTACATGAGATACCGCATGTTTTGTGCAATATCTTGTGTCCCCTTCGTCTAGAGGCCTAGGACACCGCCCTTTCACGGCGGTAACAGGGGTTCGAATCCCCTAGGGGACGCCAATTGCGCCGATATCGAGTGAAAGACGATGTCCCCAATAATGATTAAGCCAATTATGTAAATAGTTGGTTTAACAATTATGCTCTTTAACAATCTGGAACAAGCTGAAAATTGAAAACAACACACATTGTTTATCGCTTAAACAATGTGAGAGTCTCTCAAAAATCTCAACTTGAATGTGCTTCTCTGAAGCATCGAGTCGACGAACGACATGAGTTCGAGGCGGTCAGCGCACAGCAAGCGCAGCGTACTTAAAGTACGTGAGCATTGCGCGCACTGCCCAACGAAGAAATCATGATGTGCAGTCACTCGTTGTAAGAAGACACCTTCGGGTTGTGAGGTTAAGCGACTAAGCGTACACGGTGGATGCCTAGGCAATCAGAGGCGATGAAGGACGTGCTAATCTGCGAAAAGCGTCGGTAAGGTGATATGAACCGTTATAACCGACGATGTCCGAATGGGGAAACCCAGTGCAATTCGTTGCACTATCGTTTGATGAATACATAGTCAAACGAGGCGAACCGAGGGAACTGAAACATCTCAGTACCTCGAGGAAAAGAAATCAACCGAGATTCCCCTAGTAGCGGCGAGCGAACGGGGAGCAGCCCAGAGTCTTAATCAGCATTAGCATCAGGAGAACGGTCTGGAAAGGCCGGCAGTAAAGGGTGATAGCCCCGTATCCGAAGGTGTTAGTGTTGTGAACTCGACGAGTAGGGCGGGACACGTGTTATCCTGTCTGAATATGGGGGGACCATCCTCCAAGGCTAAATACTCCTGATTGACCGATAGTGAACCAGTACCGTGAGGGAAAGGCGAAAAGAACCCCGGCGAGGGGAGTGAAATAGAACCTGAAACCGTGTACGTACAAGCAGTGGGAGCCTTGATTTATCAGGGTGACTGCGTACCTTTTGTATAATGGGTCAGCGACTTATATTCTGTAGCAAGGTTAACCGTATAGGGGAGCCGTAGGGAAACCGAGTCTTAACTGGGCGAATGAGTTGCAGGGTATAGACCCGAAACCCGGTGATCTAGCCATGGGCAGGTTGAAGGTTGGGTAACACTAACTGGAGGACCGAACCGACTAATGTTGAAAAATTAGCGGATGACTTGTGGCTGGGGGTGAAAGGCCAATCAAACCGGGAGATAGCTGGTTCTCCCCGAAAGCTATTTAGGTAGCGCCTCGTGAACTCATCTTCGGGGGTAGAGCACTGTTTCGACTAGGGGGTCATCCCGACTTACCAACTCGATGCAAACTACGAATACCGAAGAATGTTATCACGGGAGACACACGGCGGGTGCTAACGTTCGTCGTGAAGAGGGAAACAACCCAGACCGCCAGCTAAGGTCCCAAAGTCATAGTTAAGTGGGAAACGAAGTGGGAAGGCTCAGACAGCCAGGATGTTGGCTTAGAAGCAGCCATCATTTAAAGAAAGCGTAATAGCTCACTGGTCGAGTCGGCCTGCGCGGAAGATGTAACGGGGCTAAACTATGCACCGAAGCTGCGGCAGCGATATTTAGATATTGTTGGGTAGGGGAGCGTTCTGTAAGCCTGTGAAGGTGTGCTGTGAGGCATGCTGGAGGTATCAGAAGTGCGAATGCTGACATAAGTAACGATAATGCGGGTGAAAAACCCGCACGCCGGAAGACCAAGGGTTCCTGTCCAACGTTAATCGGGGCAGGGTGAGTCGACCCCTAAGGCGAGGCAGAAATGCGTAGTCGATGGGAAACGGGTTAATATTCCCGTACTGGTGATAATTGCGATGGGGGGACGGAGAAGGTTAGGCTGGCCGGGCGACGGTTGTCCCGGTTTAAGGATGTAGGCAGGTGAATTAGGCAAATCCGGTTCACTATATGCTGAGGTCTGATGACGAGTCACTACGGTGGCGAAGTAGCTCATACCCCGCTTCCAGGAAAAGCCTCTAAGCTCTAGATTATCATTAATCGTACCCCAAACCGACACAGGTGGTCAGGTAGAGAATACTCAGGCGCTTGAGAGAACTCGGGTGAAGGAACTAGGCAAAATGGTGCCGTAACTTCGGGAGAAGGCACGCTGGCGCTAGGTGAAGTGGTTTACCCATGGAGCTGAAGCCAGTCGCAGATACCAGCTGGCTGCAACTGTTTATTAAAAACACAGCACTGTGCAAACACGAAAGTGGACGTATACGGTGTGACGCCTGCCCGGTGCTGGAAGGTTAATTGATGGGGTTATCCGTAAGGAGAAGCTCTTGATCGAAGCCCCAGTAAACGGCGGCCGTAACTATAACGGTCCTAAGGTAGCGAAATTCCTTGTCGGGTAAGTTCCGACCTGCACGAATGGCGTAATGATGGCCAGGCTGTCTCCACCCGAGACTCAGTGAAATTGAACTCGCTGTGAAGATGCAGTGTACCCGCGGCAAGACGGAAAGACCCCGTGAACCTTTACTATAGCTTGACACTGAACATTGAGCCTTGATGTGTAGGATAGGTGGGAGGCTTCGAAGCGTGGACGCCAGTCTGCGTGGAGCCAACCTTGAAATACCACCCTTTAATGTTTGATGTTCTAACGTTGCCCCGTTATCCGGGGTGCGGACAGTGTCTGGTGGGTAGTTTGACTGGGGCGGTCTCCTCCCAAAGAGTAACGGAGGAGCACGAAGGTTGGCTAAGCATGGTCGGACATCATGCGGTTAGTGCAAAGGCATAAGCCAGCTTGACTGCGAGAGTGACGGCTCGAGCAGGTACGAAAGTAGGTCTTAGTGATCCGGTGGTTCTGAATGGAAGGGCCATCGCTCAACGGATAAAAGGTACTCCGGGGATAACAGGCTGATACCGCCCAAGAGTTCATATCGACGGCGGTGTTTGGCACCTCGATGTCGGCTCATCACATCCTGGGGCTGAAGTAGGTCCCAAGGGTACGGCTGTTCGCCGTTTAAAGTGGTACGCGAGCTGGGTTTAGAACGTCGTGAGACAGTTCGGTCCCTATCTGCCGTGGGCGTTGGAAGATTGAAAGGGGCTGCTCCTAGTACGAGAGGACCGGAGTGGACGCACCACTGGTGTTCGGGTTGTCATGCCAATGGCATTGCCCGGTAGCTAAGTGCGGAAAAGATAACCGCTGAAAGCATCTAAGCGGGAAACTTGCCTTGAGATGAGTCTTCCCTGACCCTTTAAGGGTCCTAAAGGAACGTTTAAGACTAAGACGTTGATAGGTTGGGTGTGTAAGCGTAGCGATACGTTGAGCTAACCAATACTAATGAACCGTGAGGCTTAACCTGACAACACCGAAGGTGTTTTAGAGAGATTGAGTTGATTTTCAAAGGGCGTGAGAAGCCGAAAGGTGAAGGACACACAGCTTGTTCAAGATTGAAGTTCTGGTTTAGTGAGAAATGATGCTAAACGGGAACGAACCGAATTTGTCTGGCGGCAATAGCGCGGTGGTCCCACCTGACCCCATGCCGAACTCAGCAGTGAAACGCCGTAGCGCCGATGGTAGTGTGGGGTCTCCCCATGTGAGAGTAGGGAACTGCCAGACATTAAATTAGTGAGAAAGCCACCCAATGGGTGGCTTTTTTGCGTTTGGGGAAATAAAAATGACGCAGTTTACGGTAGTTGAGCTGTTCGGTATGCTTCGCTTTGTTTACTCTGCCCGTTATTTTTTATGGTTGAAAGAGGAAGAGACTCAAAAGCCATAAGTTAATCAATGATCCACTTAGCAATTAACTTATTTATCTAGGAATTTTTTATCATTGTTATTCAATAATCCACTCAGCAACTAACTTATCTGTTTATGGTACTGTAGTTGAGTAAGTGAAGTTGATGTAGATTAGCGGGTATTCTTATTGTTGGCGCTGTCTTTTTAGCGAGGGTAAGGCCTGAAAATGAAGCGATAAAGCCCCTCGTCAGTTAATCATAAGCTTATCAGTAGTTCACTTAGCAATTAATCTATGTATTTTTGGCGCTTTTTATCATCGTTAATCAATAATAGGCTAAGCAATTATCGAGGTTATCACGATTTTCATCAGGTTAGCTTCCATTATCCTCCCTTTTCTCATCGAAAATCGTCTTCTGTATTTATGCCACTTCTTGTTATTGTTAATCAATAATCCACTCAGCAACTAATTTAGCTGTTTATGGCACTTTTGCCACTTATACAGGTTTGATAGTGGTTAATTGGTATTCTTTTTGTTTACTTAACTCGTAACTTATTGTGATTAAAAGTGGAAGAAGACAAAAAATCGTAAGCTAATTAATCGTTCACTCAGCAACTAACCTGTTAACCTGTGGTTTATGGCACTTTTTATCATTGCTGAACAATAATCCACTCAGCAATTAACTTGTGTTATCACATTGCTTATTGTTCCCGCGTTTTTATTCTACTTTTACCATTCAATTGATTGCGTCTATGCATAGATAATCGCTATAGCGATAAATCTATTTATGGAGTAGGTAGGTTAAAAGATAGGTGGTTTTCATTTACGGCTACTTTTTATCTCATTAGTAATAGATAAATTATGATCTATTAAAAATAATAATGACTTAACGTAATTATCTAGCTTGTTTGTTCTGATCCCGTTATATAATGTTTATCAATTTTATGGTTTTTATGGTTTTTATGGTTTTAATGGTTTTAATTAACGGGTCAGAAATGTCCATTTTTTAAACGGTAAAGCTATAAAAATCAATAAATAAAAGAATATTAATCAATTTTACTCATATGATAAAACCTTATTCTGTGAGCGAATATTGGGTAAAAAAATAGGCAATTGTTTATTTTTTTATATAAAAATTGTTAAATTGATGTTTCATTTACTTGCATTTATACTATTTCAAAGTAGTTAATGGCGTATCTAGTAATCGCGTTATAGATGAAGTTTGCTTATAAGTGAAATTTTCAAAGGAAAGAAACTCGCATCTTGATATGAAAGATAGGTCTGCTAAGCAAGTTATACCTTCTTATGTGTTGTATTTCTTGTAAACAATACCTCTGTACCAAAGGTGGATCACATGAATAAAACCAAAAGCGCTAACCATAAAATTTTTGACCAAATTCTTTCTGTGAATAACCAGAAAGAGAATGAGTTTAACAATGGCCAAGATGGTGCAACGATTCTTTCTTTATTAGTGATGTTTTTTGTACCCTTTTTACTGCTAAATGCCACAAGAAATTTCGTTGGAATTGAGTATAGTTTTGCGTCTGTTGTGGGGATGTTAGTAATCAGTGGGATTATCACTATCGCATTGTTTAAAACGCTAAAATTGGGTTCCCAATTTGCAGATAAACATGTTGTATTAGACCAATTACTTTCTCGTTATACACCGAAAAATAAACAAGAATTCAAAAAATTACAAGAAGAGAGAAAAACAAATTCAGTTGAGTTTTATTCACTGGTAGAAAATTGGGCTGATGTAGAAAGACAACACTATGCAAGATAGCAACGAATAACGAAAATAAAAATAAATCCTTAAATGTTATCAACTTCCTTCTTTTCTCTATATGGAAAGAAGGATTTTTTTGTCTTAGTGAGCCTACTATGGCCTTTATTCCGAAAGAGATAAAGATGGATAATAAAAAAACGGCTCGATATTCTGAGCCATTTTCGGTGGCAACTAGATAAAATTTAGTGGGATTTGCCTTGTTCAATACCCAAACCAATTTGTGAACGAACAAATTGCTCTTTAAAGCGTTCTCTCTCCATTCTGCCTTGTTCTGAGTTATCCGTAATGGAGAATAACCAAGATGCGACAAACGCGACAATCATAGAGAATAATGCAGGGTATTCATAAGGGTAGATAGGTTTGTCATGGTGTAGGATGCCAACCCAAATTGTTGGTCCTAAAATCATTAAGACGACTGCCGTCGTGAGCCCTAACCAGCCCCCTGCTAATGCACCGCGAGTGGTGAGCTTGCGCCAGTACATGGACAGTAAAATAATTGGGAAGTTACAGCTTGCTGCAATAGAGAAGGCTAAACCAACCATGAAAGCAATATTTTGTTTTTCAAACAAAATACCAAGTCCAATTGCAACAAAACCTAAGATAACAACCGTAATTTTTGAGACTCGTAACTCGTCTTTTTCGTCAGCTTTACCATTTTTCATCGCCATCGCATAAAGGTCATGGGATACCGCTGAAGCACCAGCAAGTGTTAAACCCGCAACAACCGCAAGAATGGTGGCGAAAGCAACCGCAGAGATAAAGCCAAGGAAGAAGTTACCGCCAACAGCATCAGCAAGGTGAACCGCTGCCATATTGGTACCGCCAATCAGCGCGCCTGCGGCATCTTTAAATGCAGGGTTTGAGCTGACAAGAACAATCGCACCGAAACCAATAATGAAGGTTAAAATGTAGAAGTAACCGATAAACCCTGTTGCATAGAACACGCTCTTACGAGCTTCTTTTGCATCACTCACAGTGAAGAAGCGCATAATGATATGAGGAAGACCTGCCGTACCGAACATCAATGCTAAGCCGAGTGATAAAGCGGATATTGGGTCGGAAACGAGTCCCCCAGGGCTCATAATAGCAATACCATTTTTATGAACGGCAACGGCTTCTTTAAATAAGGTATTAAAGTTAAAGCCGACGTGCTTCATGACCATTACTGCCATGAATGTCGCACCTGCTAATAATAAAATTGCTTTGATGATTTGTACCCATGTAGTCGCTAACATTCCGCCAAATAGAACGTACAGCACCATCAAGATACCGACAATCACAACAGCAACATGGTAATTAAGACCGAATAATAATTCGATTAATTTACCCGCTCCTACCATTTGAGCGATGAGATAGAGTGCAACGACGACCAACGAACCGACAGCAGATAAAATTCGAATCGGCCTTTGTTTTAACCGGTAAGATGCAACGTCGGCGAAAGTGTAGCGACCTAAATTACGCAAGCGCTCAGCAATTAAGAATAGAATGATCGGCCAGCCAATTAAGAAACCAATTGAGTAGATTAGCCCATCATAGCCAGAGGTATAAACTAGAGCGGAAATCCCTAAGAAGGATGCGGCAGACATAAAGTCCCCAGCAATTGCCATCCCATTTTGGAAGCCTGTAATTTTCCCGCCTGCTGTATAGTAATCAGAGCGAGAACGCGTTCTTTTCGACGCCCAATAAGTGATATATAACGTAAAACCGACGAACAGCAAGAACATCACAATAGCTTGAATATTGACAGGCTGACGTTCAACATCCCCTGTCAATGCATCGGAAAATGCCATTGATGAGGTAAAAAAGAGAATGAGTGAGAGCAAATATTTCATTTTTCTACCTCTTTTAAAATTTCGGCCGTTAAACGGTCATATTCACCATTAGCACGGATAACGTATAGCCCGGTTAACACAAACGAAATGACGATCAGTCCAACACCCACAGGGATCCCTCTAGTGATATATGAACCTTCCGCAATTGGTGTACCTAACCAGCTAGGGTCAAAAGCGATAAGAAAAATAAAACCAACATACAGGACAAGCGTTATTACTGATAACAACCATGAAAAGCGACTACGTTTTCTAACCAGTTCTTTGAAACGAGGGTTATCCTCTACCTTTTTGTAAGCAGTAGCATTCATCAGAGTTCTCCTCTGTTATACTCGTCATTCTTCAAGTTGCAGCTTTGTTGACCGCACTCACTCACACGAGTCACATACTTATGTATGCTCCTCGCGATTCGTTCGCTTGTCGCCTAGCTGCACCTCGAATTATTTAGAGTAAACCGTCTTGTTGGGATGTATGTAAGGCCACCTCTATGAGTTGGCCTTTTGGCGTTATGACATACTCATAGACTGTTTTTCTTCGAGTAGTTTTTCGACAACACCCGGATCTGCCAGCGTGGAGGTATCTCCAAAGTTGCTGGTGTCCCCTGATGCAATTTTTCGTAGGATACGGCGCATAATTTTACCAGAGCGGGTTTTTGGCAAAGAATCCGTCCAGTGAAGAACGTCCGGTGTTGCGATTGGGCCAATTTCTTTACGCACCCAATTGCGAACTTCGGTGTACAGCTCAGGAGAGGGTTCAACCCCAGAGATTAATGTGACATAGGCATAGATTGCCTGCCCCTTAATACTGTGAGGAATACCAACCACAGCGGCTTCTGCCACTTTCGGATGCGAGACGAGGGCGGATTCAATCTCTGCGGTGCCTAAGCGGTGCCCAGAGATATTCAGTACATCGTCAACACGACCTGTGATCCAGTAATAACCATCTTCATCACGACGAGCGCCATCACCACTAAAGTACATGCCTTTAAAGGTAGAGAAATAGGTTTGCTCGAAGCGTTCGTGATCGCCAAATAAAGTACGGGCTTGGCCCGGCCATGAATCGACAATCACTAAGTTACCTTCGGTTGCCCCTTCAATAGGTTCACCAAGGTTATCCACAAGTGCAGGGCGGACACCAAAGAAAGGTAATGTTGCGGAGCCTGGTTTTAACATAGTTGCACCTGGCAGCGGCGTGATCATAAAACCACCCGTTTCGGTTTGCCACCATGTATCAACCACTGGGCAACGGCTGTTACCAATTTTCTTGTAGAACCATTCCCACGCTTCAGGATTAATTGGTTCGCCAACAGAACCAAGAATACGTAATGAGCTACGGTCGGTACCTTCAATCGCTTTGTCGCCTTCCGCCATTAATGCACGGATAGCAGTTGGCGCGGTATAAAGAATATTGACTTGGTGCTTATCAACGACCTGACTCATTCGATTAACGGATGGGTAATTTGGTACACCTTCAAACATAACGGTTTTTGCGCCATTGGATAATGGCCCATAGAGTAAGTAGCTATGACCCGTTACCCAGCCTACATCCGCAGTACACCAGTAGACTTCACCTGGATGGTAGTCAAAGGTATATTTAAATGTGAGTGTGGCATAAACCAGATAACCACCTGTGGAGTGGAGAACACCTTTAGGTTTACCTGTTGAGCCTGAGGTATACAGAATGAACAGCGGGTCTTCCGCGCTCATTTCTTCTGGTGGGCAATCAGCGCTAACCCCTTTGATAACATCATGCCACCATAAGTCGCGACCTTCGACCCAACTTGGAACATTGCCTGTACGTTGGTAGACAATGACATTCGCAACAGTAGTGACTTGCGGGTTGGTTAATGCGTCATCCACATTTTTCTTCAGTGGAATCGCACGCCCTGCACGTAAGCCTTCATCAGCGGTGATAATCAGCTTTGCTTTACAGTCAATAACGCGACCAGAGACAGCCTCAGGAGAGAAACCAGCGAAAATGACCGTATGGATAGCGCCGATACGCGCACACGCTAGCATGGCGACAGCGGCTTCGACGACCATTGGCATATAAATCGCCACGACATCCCCTTTGCGGATGCCTTGTTTCTTTAAGACATTAGCAAACTGGCTAACATCGTGGTGCAATTCACGATAAGTGACATTTTTTGACGATGAAGGGTCATCGCCTTCCCAAATAATCGCTACTTGGTCGCCTTTTTCAGCCAGATGGCGGTCCAAACAGTTTGCACTTAAATTTAAAGTGCCATCTTCAAACCAACGGATATCGATATGTCCAGGGTCAAAAGACGTGTTCTTAACACGGGTGTACGGTTTAATCCAATCAACGATTTTTCCTTTTTCGCCCCAAAATCCTTCAGGGTCTTGAATCGAGCGTTGGTACTCATCGTTATACTGTTGTTCGGTAATTAGGGCATTTTTTGCAATTTCAGCAGGAACGGGATGTTTAGTTATTTGAGTCATATTATTATCTCCTTGCAAATGTTAATACTATGTCAAAAAACGGTTAACTAAAGCACGAAATATAAATTTGTTTTTCTTTTGCGCGGAAGATCACGTATTAATTGTAATGAGATTTGCAGGATTATCATTTGATGCTAAATCCAGTATTGAAATATAAATCTAAAAATATTGAAAATGTTGGATGTAAAGAAAAATAAATCGTGGAGATATTGGTATTAGTTACTGTATAAACTAATTCTCATAGGGAATGCAAAAGACCACAATTTCATCATGGATTTGATAATGATTTTCATTAACAGAAAAATAACTATAATAGAGAGAAATTCACAAGGTGCGAAACTACGCAAGTGCCATACCCTATGAACCTTGTGGTGAAAATGAGAAACATAGTGGTATTTACGTCACTGGAGACAATAAAATGAGTTATACATTACCTGCTTTACCTTATGCTTATGATGCGTTGGAACCACATTTTGACAAACAAACCATGGAAATCCACCACACTAAGCACCATCAAACCTATGTGACTAACACCAACACGGCGTTAGAAAAATTACCTGAATTAGCAGGTCTGGATATTGACGTTCTGATTCAAAAATTAGACCAAATTCCTGCTGATCAACGTACCTTCGTGCGTAACAATGCGGGTGGTCACTCAAACCACAGCATGTTCTGGAAAGGTTTGAAATTAAATACTGAATTAAAAGGCGACTTGAAAGCGGCTATCGAGCGCGATTTTGGTAGCGTTGATGCATTCAAAGAGCTGTTTGAGAAAGCAGCTGCAACTCGCTTTGGTTCAGGCTGGGCGTGGCTGGTTCTGAAAGATGACGGTAAATTAGCCGTTGTATCAACTGCTAACCAAGACAACCCATTAATGGGTGAAGCGATTTCTGGTGCTTCAGGTTACCCAATCATCGGTTTAGATGTGTGGGAACACGCATATTACCTGAAATTCCAAAACCGTCGCCCTGATTATATCAAAGCGTTCTGGTCAGTGGTTAACTGGGACGAAGCAGCTGCACGTTTCGCTTCAAAAGCTAAATAATTAGACTTTTTAATTAAGTTTCAATAGGCGTAGCATCGATGGTGCTGCGCCTTTTTTATTTCCTGCCCGTTTGATTGTTATCTTGAGTGGCATTCTTTATGATGAAGGCTTCATCACCAATTTATGTGGAGAGCGCAGCCTATGTCATTCCTACCCCAAGTCTTTGTCGGTAAAGTCCAAGCAACGCAATCTTGCGGCCGAAGTGCGATTCATAAACATGCGGTAGATGGGTTATTGATGTTGGGGCAGCTTGGGTTAGAGGGTGATGAACAAGCAGAAACGCGTTTTCATGGTGGGCCTGATCGAGCGCTTTGCCATTATCCTCGTGATCACTATGAATTTTGGCTGAATGCATATCCTGAACAAGAAGATTTGTTTATGGCATCAGCATTTGGTGAAAATATATCCACACAGGGAATGACCGAAGATAATGTATTTATCGGTAACATTTATGCGTGGGGGGATGCACGAATTCAGGTTACTCAACCTCGCTCACCTTGCTATAAACTCAATGGCCTAACTGGTGTGGAAAACTTCGCTCAAATCATGCAAGACAACGGCCGTTGTGGGTGGTTATATCGTGTGATTAAAACGGGGAATGTCAGTACTAATTCACCGCTAACGCTATTGAGCCGCAACAGTGATGTTTCAGTACAAGAGGCGATAATGATTGCATTTCACGCCCCCTATGATGAGCAGCTGTATCGTAGGCTCCTGAGTGCAGCAGGGTTATCAGCTAGTTGGAGCCTAACGATGCAAAACCGCCTTGATAATCACCGTATTGAAGAATTTAACCACCGTTTATTTGGCAAACGCAGTTAGGACTGACCAATAAATTGCTGGTACCAAGGTGTGCCAGCCATAAGTTCTGCATGGCTGCCTTGAGCAATAATCTCTCCATCTTCCATATAGACGATGTTATCTGCTAAACACGCAAGGTTAGGGTGATGAGTAACTACAATGCGAGTTTGCTGACCCGCTAGAGTGATTAGGGAAATCACGGAAGCGGTATTGATGGTATCAAGGCTTGCTGTTGGTTCATCCATTAAAATGATATCTGGGTGGAGCAGAAATAGTCGTGCAATACATAGACGCTGTTTTTGCCCGCCAGAAAGTGCCATGCCACTCGCGCCGACGTCTCGGTTTAGAAAATCAGGAATATCCTCAAAATTTAACTTTGAAAGCAGAGTGTTAACCTCTCGGTCATCAATATTAGAATTTTCTAATGTTAAGTTTTGCCGTACGCTACCGCGAAAGAGCGCGCTGTCTTGCAATAAAACCCCACGCTTCGAACATAACGCTTCTTGCGATAATTCCATCAGGTTTTTATTACCGTAACTAACGGAGCCTTGAGTCGGGTCTTGTAGACGAGCGAGTAAGCTTAAGAGGGTACTTTTCCCTGCGCCAGATGGGCCAACGATGGCTGTGAAAGTATTTTGAGTAAAATTGACGGTAATGTTATTTAAAATTCGTTTTTTTTCATCGTTATAGAAAGATAACTGTTGGCAACGAATATCCTTATTCTCAGGGGCAGGGGCTCGATAGGGAAATACTAATTCAGGGGTAATCAACGCGGATTCGACCTGTTCAATCGATTGTTTTGCTTGTCTTAATGATTGGTTTAAATGCGAAAGAAGCCAGATTGGTTCAATAAACCGCGCTAATAATACCATCCCCGCTAACCATAAGCTTAATGGCATGTCACCTTGGTTCATTTTTTGAATACCTAAATAAAACAATGCGATGAAAATGATTTGGATAGCGCTTGAAAACAGTAAATGGAATGGCAAACTTTGGCGCTGTAATTGTTTCTGTGTTTGATACTGTGATGCTAACGCACTCGTGAGTTGTTGGTGCTGAGATTGGCTAACGCCTGCACGGCGGATGAGTGGCTGGTGGAGCGCAAACTGGTCGAGTTGGCGAATAACATCTTGTTCAGATACATGGGTTTGCTGCTCAAAAAATACCATCTTTTGACCACAAAGGCGCAAGGTAAATAATAAAACCAGCCCTATAAATAAAAGCAGACATCCAAAAATAGGTTGGTAAATAAATGCCCCTAATACAACAGTGAATGGCGTGATTAACCCGCTAATAATGGGATGCAATAGATGTGCAGGGACTGACATAATGTGTGAAACGGGCCCTGCCACTAAGTGATTGGCATTTTTGATCGGCTGTAATGACAAGGGTAAGTGGCGAATTAACGCGTTAGCAAGGTAGCGCATCACTAATCCACCCGCTAAGTAGCCTTTTTGGGTGGCAATAAAGGTGGTCAGAAAGGCAATCAGGCTACATGCAGCCAATAAAGTCATCGGCATGATAATGTCTAACGACCAACTGAAAATAACATACACCAGTAATAGCCCGCAGAGTCCATCTAAAATAGCCGCGAATACCATCCAAAAAATGGCGCTGCGTACCGTATATAATAAGGACTTAAGCATGATTTTCCTCCAAGGCACTCAGTAATTGCTGATAATCCATTGATATTTCGGCTAGATCTTTGTGAGAGCCTTGTGCTATCAGTTGGCCTTCTTTCATAAGCAAGACGCGATTAGCGAGGTTTAAGCTATCTAGATGATGCGTGACGAATACGCAGGTTCGCGATTCAGCATGTAATAGCGATAAGACCCGCTGAGCATTTTGCGGATCCAGCGCAGAGGTAGGTTCATCGAACAACAATAACGGGGCTGGGGATAATAAGGCTCGTGCAATGGCGAGTCGTTGGGATTCCCCGCCAGATAACACGATTTCTTTTCCTATCACACTATCAAGGCCTTTAGGGGATTGCTGCACCAATGGTAATAAATTGAGGGCCTCAAGGTAGTAGTGCAAGTCACTCTCTGTCGCGTTAGGGGCAAAAAGCTGCAAGTTTTCCCTTAACGAGCAGGGCATAGGCTGCGGGTTTTGCATCACAATGGCCACTTGTTGATTTAACGTGGCTAACGAAAGTTCAGGAAGCGGTGTTTGGTTAAATAAAACAGTGCCTTGTGAAGGGTCTAAAAAGCGTGCCATGAGCTGTAATAATGTGCTTTTCCCTGCACCGGATGGCCCGACTATCGCGATGAGTTCACCGCCAGTAATATCGATATCAACCTGAGACAAAAGGTTTTTATCGCCAAGAGTTACACTGACTTGAGTCAGTTGGAGGTGGCAAGAGGTTGTATCGAGTATTTTCTTACCGTACTGCATTTCAGGCTCATTTAATAATTTCTCAATGCGTTGTGATGCACTGACCGCAAGGTTTAATGCATCAGCACCGTGCCCCATCGCTGCAACGGGGGCTGCGATGCTTTGTATTAGTAGAATAAATAGAATGACTTGAGCGAGTGAAATTGGGCTGGGAATCAGCATCACACCCAAAATGACCCAGAAAGACAGCAAGGTAGCACTGATGCCGATTTGGGTGAGTGAACTTAATGCCCCAATTTTACCAATCCAACGAATAAAGGCGGTTTCAAAATCTTGTAGTGCGAGTGATGCTCGTTTTTGTATTCCTTGATTTGGGTATTGCCTAGCGAATAACGGGTTATCGGCTAATTCAGCATATTGGCTATAGAGGTGCGCCATGGTGCCATTGCGAGCTGCATATAAGTGTTGGTAGCGTGGTGCTCGCATTGCACGGAATAAAAAAACTGCAGCGACTAAAGGGAGAAGGCAAAAAAGCGTTAATAAGACGCTTTGCCACAGCAAAATGAGCACGGCGGCAACAGGTACGACTATCAATTTGGTGAGATCTGCAGGCGCATGAGCGGTTAATTGGTGGAGGTAGCGGACATCACGGTCAATCACCTGTGAAATACCATCTCTACCTTGCTGAGCAAAGTGGTTTAAGGGTAATTTTCCTATCTTATCAAGTATCTGTAATCGCAATTGGTGGCAAAGGTGGCTATCTGTCTGGTGTGTGAGGTACATGGCGAGAGTTTGGCAAACTAACCAGACTATCCCCCCAATGCAGGCGATAATGACCCAGTTAACATATTGATGAACGGGAGATATGGCAATTTGGCTGATGGCCACCCATGGGATGAGAGAGCAAAGACCTGCGATGGCTTGTAAAATCACAGCAACCAGTAAAATTGAGCGATAGGGACGAAGCAATGTCCAAAGTGCGCGGTACATACAAAACCTCCATAGCGAATCAGTCACTGTAATTTATTTCGCTTTATTTAAGGGATTTAGTTGTTTTGCTTACCAGACTATTTGTTTTGTTTGCAGGGCAGAAAAGAGTGACGTTTCCTGTGTTTTGAGTAAGATAACGAAATGACATTGCAAGAGGGGTGGGGAAAGTAAGATGCAATATGATTTAAATGACCTCTATTATTACGTCAAAGTGGTCGAACATGGCGGCTTTTCCCAAGCTGGTTTAGCATTAGGGATCCCAAAATCCAAGCTGAGCCGACGTATTGCCGATTTAGAGCAAAAGCTCAATGTTTCATTGATTTACCGCTCAACACGCCAATTCCATGTTACGGAAGTAGGCCAAGTGTTTTATCAACAGTGTAAGAATGTGGTGGATGAAGCAGAAATCGCCCATGAACTTATTTGTTCTGTACAGTCCCACCCCAAAGGCACGATTAAACTTTCATGCCCAGTGGCGTTATTGCAGGTTTACTTGAATGAGCTGCTGGTGGATTTTATGGTGCAATATCCGGATATTGATATTCAAATTTTAGCGGTGAATCGCCCCGTTGATGTGATAAGTGAAGGGTTAGATTTGGCTATCAGAGTGCGTTCTTTACCCCTTGATGACTCGGGGTTGACGATGAAAGTGCTGGGGTATTCACGCAGGATATTGGTCGCGAGCCCACTGTTATTTGCAGAACAAGGTGCACCAATTGAGCCTGAAAAACTAGTGGATTACCCTATTTTGGCAAATACGGAACATTCGCAGAATTACACACTGACCTTAAAAAATAGCGACGATCTCAGCTTTACGCAGCATTTTACCCCTAAATTAGCGACAACCGATGTGCTGACTTTGTACCGTGCGGCGCTCAAAGGGATTGGTATTGCGAGGTTACCTTATGGGGTGGTGGAAAAGGAAATTGCGGCGGGGGAGCTGGTGGAAGTGTTACCTGAATGGCGTTTCCCTGAAGATATTATTCATGCGGTGTATCCTTCTCGCAAAGGGTTGTTACCTTCCGTGCAATTATTACTGAATTATTTGGCTGATAACATTTCTCCGTCAGTAAAATAAAAATCCCCCGATAGCCTAATGCTACCGAGGGGTCATGCGTTATTTATTGCGTTTCAGGAATACGGCCAAATTTGCCACTGTTGAAGTCATTTACGGCTTCATTAATTTCTTCCATGCTATTCATAACAAATGGGCCATAGCCAACAACAGGCTCATCAATTGGGTCGCCGCTTAATAGTAGCACCAATGCGTCTTCTGTTGCTTCTAACACAATATTGCTTTGTGTATCATCAAGGATCATTAGCTCGCCTTCGTTTAAGGCAGAGCGCCCATCAACAAATATTGAACCACGCAGCATCACTAATCCCACATTGCGACCTGATTTAGTCTGAATACCGACGGTTTTGCCTTTATTGAGCTGTAAATCCCAAACATCTAATGGGGTAAAGGTTCTAGCTGCACCTTTATGGCCTAAATAATCCCCCGCGATGACGCGCAGTGTGCCGGCTTCATTGGGCAGCGTGACTTTCGGCATCGTTTGGCTTTCCAATAGCTGATAGCCCGGTGCGGCGGATTTGTCTTTTGCAGGCAAATTGACCCACAACTGCACCATATCAAGGGTGCCGCCTTTTTTCATAAAGTCATCAGATTGGTATTCTTGATGCAAAATACCCGATGCGGCTGTCATCCACTGAACATCCCCTGGGCCAATGACACCACCTTCCCCCGTTGAGTCATGGTGGGCAACTTCCCCATCATAAACAATCGTGACGGTTTCAAACCCGCGGTGTGGGTGTTCACCGACACCACGATTTGCCGCATCTGAGCTTGGGAATGCAAATGGCCCCGCTCTATCGAGTAATAAGAAAGGGTTTAGGTATTTCCCGTGGTTGCTGTAGCTAAACATTGAGCGAACAGGGAAACCATCACCAACCCAATGGCTCCGTGGAGATTGATAGATACCAATAATTTTTTTCATGGTGAGACTCCGAATTCTGTTTTGATGAGCCAATCATAAAGCAGTGGTAAAACGTCGAGTAGTGGCAAAAATAGGTTTCATTGTTCCAATAAAAGAACAATCAATGTTTAAGTTATTATCCTATTTATAGAACAGTGTTTATCAAAACTCGGACTACTCAGCTTTAAATCGATGAATTAATCTAAATAACACGAAAACTGAGCGGTTATCGTTCTATTTTTCATTCTAAATAGATTTTTTACTTCATCGATTGAGAGGCTTTATTATGAGTATTCCAGCTAATTTTAATGGTCAGCGTCCTGTTATTAACCCGAACGATGCGGTGATGTTATTAATTGACCACCAAAGTGGGCTTTTCCAAACTGTCGGTGATATGCCGATGACTGAATTGCGTGCTCGCGCTGCGGTACTGGCAAAAATGGCTTCACTGGCGAAAATCCCAGTGATCACCACGGCTTC
This sequence comes from Providencia sp. R33, assembly GCF_019343475.1. Lineage (NCBI taxonomy): Bacteria > Pseudomonadati > Pseudomonadota > Gammaproteobacteria > Enterobacterales > Morganellaceae > Providencia > Providencia sp. R33. The sequence goes on from NZ_CP072453.1 coordinate 3,790,688, forward strand.
TGTGCCACAAGGCCCTAATGGCCCTCTGATCCCTGAAATCCATCAAAATGCCCCTCATGCACAATACATTGCCCGCCGCGGTGAAATTAATGCGTGGGACAACCCTGAATTTGTTGCTGCAGTGAAAGCGACAGGTAAAAAACAGCTGATTATTGCAGGCACTATCACTAGTGTTTGCATGGCTTTCCCTGCTATTAGTGCTGTGATGGATGGCTACCAAGTTTTTGTTGTGATTGATGCATCAGGTACTTACAGCAAAATGGCACAAGAAATTACATTAGCGCGCGTGGTTCAAGCCGGCGTGGTACCGATGGATACCGCGGCAGTTGCTTCTGAATTGCAAGGTACTTGGAACCGTGAAGATGCCGCTGAATGGGCGATGGCATACACGCAAATTTTCCCTGCTTATCAATTGCTGATTGAAAGCTATAGTAAAGCGCAGGACGTTTTGAAAAGTAATGAACAATTAGATTCAGAACGCTAATCAACCCCGCGAATATTTAACTCACGAATTAAAGATAGCCTTTTAATACAAAGGGCTATCTTCTCTCACTCTATTTTTGGGATTAAGTAATGAGCAAAATTGCACTGCCGTTATTGGCATCTTTATTGGTTTTTGGAACAGCACAGGCAGCAGACTATAAATTAGACCCAACCCACACCAAAGTGGTGTTTTATATTGACCATTTCAATACTTCTACCAATAGCGGTGGATTTCATAATATCAGTGGGAATATGACCTATTCACCTGAAAAATAAAACGGGGATGTCTATGTTCCCCGTTTTTTATTTGTATGAGATAGGAATTACAGCTGGGGACGTTTTACAAAGCCAATCGCTTCGTACACTTTGTCCAAAGTTTCTTGAGCGCGAGCAGCGGCTTTGGTTGCGCCTTCATCCATAATTTGGTTTAGCAGTGCTTCGTTATCACGGAACTCGTGGTAACGCGCCTGTAAGCCTGTCAGCATGTCAGATACGGCTTCTGCAACGGCACCTTTAAGATGACCGTACATTTGGCCTTCAAATTCCGCTTCGAGTTCTGCAATTTTCTTACCTGTCACACCCGCCATGATATCCAGTAAGTTGGAAACTCCCGGTTTGTTTTCTAAATCATAACGAATGCGAGGCGGCTCTTCAGAGTCTGTCATGGCACGTTTGATTTTTTTCACAACAGATTTTGGGTCTTCAAGCAGTGCGATTACGTTATTGCGGTTGTCATCAGACTTGGACATTTTCTTAGTTGGATCTTGCAGTGCCATGACGCGAGCACCGCCCCCTGTTGGGATGAACGGATCTGGAACTGTGAAAATATCACCATAAATGGCATTGAAACGCTGTGCGATATCGCGGCTTAATTCAAGGTGCTGTTTTTGGTCAATACCAACAGGTACTTGATTAGTTTGGTAAATCAAAATATCTGCCGCCATCAGCACGGGGTAATCAAATAAACCTGCGTTGATGTTTTCGGCATGGCGCGCTGACTTGTCTTTGAATTGGGTCATGCGGCTGAGTTCGCCGAAATAAGTGTAGCAATTCAGTGCCCAGCTGAGCTGTGCATGTTGTGGCACATGGGATTGCACAAAAATAGTGCTTTTTTTCGGGTCAATGCCACAGGCTAAATAGAGCGCAAGGGTATCGAGAGTTCTTTTACGCAGTTCGACAGGGTCTTGGCGAACGGTGATGGCGTGTTGGTCAACGATACAGTAAATGCAGTCAAAATCATCTTGCATCTGTACCCACTGACGTAATGCACCCATGTAGTTACCGATGGTTAATTCACCGGAAGGCTGTGCGCCGCTGAATACGATAGGTTTCTGGGATTGCTTTAGTTTTTCAGTGGGAGTGCTCATTTTAAATTATGTCCTTGCTTATTTTATTTCAGATAAACCGATTGCAGGTAATAGGCCTGAAAAATGGGTTAACACGCAGTCAGGCTCTGTCAATGCAATAGATTCACCATAGTTATAACCGTAGGTCAGACCGACACACGGGCATCCAGCGTTTCGCGCTGCAATAATATCATTACGGGAATCACCGACAAAAAGCAATTCTTCTTTGCGTAAACCGAAGGTCCCCATTGTTAAGTAGAGGGGAGCAGGGTGCGGTTTTAAGGCTTTAACATCGTCGCTGCCTAACACAAGGGAGAAATAGTGGTCGATATTCAATTTTTTTAGCAGAGGGGCAATAAATGGGGTCGCTTTGTTTGTCACAATTCCCATTGGTAGCCCATGTTTTGCCAACTGTTCGAGTGTTTCTCTGACTTCAGGAAACAGCTCACTGCCAGTTGTGACAGATACGGCATAATATTTATCAAAGCTTTGGCGAGCTTGTTTTTGCAAGTCAGGTGTGATGGTGGCATTAGCCCAAGTGAGCGCTCGCTCAACTAAGACGTCGACTCCATTACCAACCCAGATTGAGACGCGTTCTTTGCCAGCGGGGGGAAAATCAAAATCGTTCAGCATGTTGTCGATGGCTTCTGCTAAGCCACCGGCACTGTCAACAAGGGTTCCATCTAAATCGAAAGCAACGGCTTTGATATTCTCTAATACAACTTGAGTCATTGAGATACCTTTTGTAATTCAACACGCATTGCATCGATAACGGTTTTGTAATCTGGCTGATCAAAGATAGCTGAGCCTGCAACGAAGGTGTCGGCACCTGCTGCGGCAATCTCTGCGATATTATTCACTTTCACACCGCCATCGACTTCCAAGCGGATATCATAGCCACTTTCATCAATTAATTTACGGACTTGGCGCAACTTATTGAGGGTTTGTGGGATAAAGGATTGGCCACCAAAGCCTGGGTTAACTGACATCAGCAAAATCATATCCACTTTATCCATCACATAATCAAGGTAGCTCAGTGGCGTTGCTGGGTTAAATACCAGACCTGCAGTACAGCCGCTTTCTCTGATTAATTGCAATGAGCGGTCAACGTGATCGCTGGCTTCAGGGTGGAAACTAATGTGTGTTGCACCCGCTTTTGCAAAATCAGGAATGATCCTGTCGACGGGTTTTACCATTAAGTGAACGTCAATGGGGGCTGTAATGCCGTAATCACGTAATGCCTTACAAATTGGCGCCCCAAACGTCAGATTAGGAACGTAATGGTTATCCATAACATCAAAATGCACGATATCCGCGCCTGCCGCGAGGACATTGGCGGTATCTTCGCCTAAACGGGCAAAGTCAGCAGATAAAATAGATGGGGCAATGAGGAAGTTTTTCATTATTGTCTCCGAGTATTAGTCGTTATCTGAGAGCCATTCAGCGCTAGGTACAGGTTGTTGCATTTTTTTCTTATTCGTTTTTCTAGGAGAAAGGCTATTAATTTCATTCGTATACAAAGCCAGTAATTCATTGACTTTACTACGGTTTAATATATTTCTACTAATGGTGCGACGTACTTTAACAATATGCAATTGAGCTTGATGATACCACTCTCTGGTTGAGGGGGTATCATGATTTGATATCAACACTGGGATTTTACTTTCTGTTGATAATTTATGCGCCAAAATCGCCAAATTTTGTTGCTCTAGCGCGCTAAATGAATTGGTGTGGTAAGCCGTGAAATTTGCTGTTTCAGAAAGTGGTGCATAAGGTGGATCACAGTAGATGACGGAGCCTTCCCTTGCATTTAACAAGGTTTCACCATAGTGCTGAGTGATAAAAGTGGCTTGTTGTGCTTTCTCTGCAAACCACAAAAGTTCTTCTTTGGGGAAGTAGGGTTTTTTATAGCGGCCAAAAGGCACGTTAAATTCACCCTTTGAGTTATAACGGCACAAGCCATTATAACAGTGGCGATTTAAGTATAAAAAAAGCACGCTGCGTTTTTCCATATCATCGGATTTATTAAACGCTTCACGCATCAAATAGTATTGTTCTGAAGTATTAAATTCAGGCGTGAAGATGCGCTGGGCTTCTTCAATAAAAAAGTCAGTTCGGTGTTTAACTGTATTATAGAGGTTGATGAGGTCACTGTTGATATCTGCCAGTATGTAAGATTCATAGCTGGTATTTAAAAACACTGACCCTGCACCAACAAAAGGCTCAATTAAGCAATCACCTTGTGGAAGGTGTTTTTTGATTTCTTCCACAAGGGGGTATTTACCCCCAGCCCATTTTAAAAAAGCGCGTTTTTTTTTCATGCCGTCTTATTATTACAATCGTTTAGAGTAACTACATTTATACTCTGTCAGGACAACATAATGCGCCCGGGGGAAAACGTTGTTATTTTTGATCCTGTTTGACTTGTTTCATATTTCTTACCCACGGTTTTTTCGCTTGAACAGCAGCAGGTAATGTCCCTATTGCATTTTTTGCATCAGTGACTGAGTTATAGTTACCGTGAATAAGAACATACCAAGTTTGCCCATTACGAATCGTTTTATAAACCTTGTAGTTGGCAAGTTTGTTTTCTTTTGCAAAAGCTTCCAATGTGTCTGAACGGCTGGCACTGCTTAATTGAAGTGTATAGCTCCCCGCAGGTGCAGACATGACATTACTGCCTTGGTTATTAGCCGTTGCAGCAGGTTTCGTTGGTTGCTTCGGTTGAGTGGGTTGTTTTGGTTCTACCGTTTTTGGTTGTGTTCTTTCTGGTGTTACTGGTTTCACCACTGGTTGTTGCTCAACAGGTTTAACAACGGGTGGATTCAGTGGTGTTACATTCTGTGGTTGTGTTGTGCCCGGTGTAGGGACTTGGCCTTGGTTTAAGGCATCAACAACATCACCTGGAATTTCGATTCGCTCACCTAAACCATTCGGCTGAGTTTGCAACTCACCTTGGGTTGGTGTTGGCGTGATTTGTGAACCTGTAATTTCTTGGGCTTGTCCTGGCTGGGTTTGACTTTGAGTATTGGTCAAAGAGGAAGAGCCAGATAAATCAATGTTTTGCTCAGTATTATTACTGGTTGTTTGCTGACGTTCATGTTCAGTCGGAGCTTTTAATGCAGAGCTGATGGCAATAATCAGTAGCAATAAAACGAGCACACCGACGCCAATCATGATGTGTTGGCGCGATAAGGTAATTTTAGGTTTCACACTTGTTGATTGGCGTGAACGCCCTGCTGGTCTGTCTGATGTATCTGGCCTAAGGTCGTTTTGACCTTGCGGCTGGTTATCTGGTTTAAATTCGTCCATTTTCCTCTCCCGAATAAAATTTGCCTATAGTAGAGATAAAATGTCTCTTATCAGTACAACCTGTTAACGACCAAGCAGAGTTTTCTGCTCGTTTTTAAAGCATAGATTCTTTCGTAATACCATGCTAATCCGAATGGTATTTTTTGTATGCTTTTTTGAAGTTCGTATTGAGGCGTCGGCATACCGTATAATTTAACGACTTTGAACAGCATCTACCAGTAACATTTTAAAACACTCGTATAAATTAGGTATTTTCTTTATTTTTGGCGATGCACAAGGCCTTTTTGCCATAATTTTATGGTGTACAAGATGTTATTGCGGCAATTACCGTTTGCGAATCAAGATCTGAACGCATTTCTGAGTGCCCGATAGTGGTTGGTAGAATTAAATGCAGTTTTCCACTCATCACTTTTTTATCACGCATCATATGTGGTAGATAATCGTCCGGCTTCATTTGTGAAGGGCCTTTGACTGGGAGTGAGGCACGTTCTAATAGTGCAATAACGCGTTGTGTTTGCGCTGGTGTGAATTGACCAATCAATTCAGCGGTTTTCGCCGCCATGACCATACCCGCTGCGACAGCTTCACCATGCAACCAGACACCGTAGCCCATATGCGCTTCGATAGCGTGACCGAAGGTATGACCTAGGTTAAGTAATGCTCGGAGGCCGCTGGTTTCTTTTTCATCTGCCGCAACAACTTGTGCTTTGAGCTCACAGCAACGGCGGATGCAATAAGCCATTGCTTGGTTATCTAAAGCAACCAGTGCATCAATATTGTTTTCCAACCACGTGAAAAATTCACCATCAAGGATGATGCCATATTTAATGACTTCAGCAAGGCCAGAAGCCAGTTCTCTTGGTGGGAGTGTTTTTAAGCAATCGAGGTCAATGACAACAGATGCGGGCTGGTAAAACGCCCCAATCATATTTTTCCCTAATGGATGGTTGACCGCGGTTTTACCACCGACAGAAGAATCCACTTGAGATAGCAATGTGGTTGGAACTTGAATAAAGCGAACGCCACGTTGATAACTTGCCGCAGCGAAGCCGGTTAAATCACCGATAACTCCCCCACCAAGAGCGATGAGGGTAGTATCGCGGTTATGATGTTTTTCAAGTAATGCAGTAAATACATCATTCATAATAAACAATGACTTATACTGTTCGCCATCAGGTAGGGTGATGGAATCTACTTTGACACCAGAAGCCTCAAGAACACGTTTTATCTTCTCAAGATAAATGGGCGCCAGTGTTTCGTTTGTCACTATCATTGCTCGTTGACCTGCAGCTAATGGCCAAAATGCACCTGTTTGGTTATATAACCCAGGGGCAATATTGATTGGATAACTGCGTTCGTCCAGCGTAACGGTGACCTTTTCCATCTTGTTCTACCTTGAATTCATTACTGACAAAATAACACGATGATAAATTAGTTTTTTTCTAACATTTCGATGATTTGGCTAGCAACGACTTTGGCGCTTTGTTCATCCGTATGAATAGTAATGTCTGCAATTTCTTCATACATTGGGTTGCGTTCGTCAGCCAATTTCTCGAGCACTTCACGAGCAGGCTCATCAACCTGTAATAGTGGTCGTTTTTTATCACGTTGCGTACGAGAAAGCTGTTTCTCAATTGTGGTTTCGAGATACACAACGACACCGCGAGCTGATAAGCGGTTGCGGGTTTCTTTGGATTTAACAGAACCGCCACCCGTCGCTAGTACAATGCCTTGTTTCTCAGTGAGTTCATTGATGATTTTTTCTTCGCGATCACGAAAGCCTTCTTCGCCTTCAAGGTCGAATACCCAGCCGACATCCGCGCCGGTGCGTTTTTCTATCTCGTGATCAGAGTCGAAAAACTCCATATTAAGCTGTTGTGCCAACTGACGGCCAATAGTGCTTTTTCCAGCGCCCATCGGTCCAACCAGAAAGATATTGCGTTTCTCTGCCATGTTTTTTGGTATTACTACGATTATTCGTTAATGAACCCGCCCCGCCAATAAAAAATTAGCAGCGGGACCTAAACTGAAACCTCATTAGTGATGATGTGAGATCAGATAGGAAAATTATCTCAACACATCAACTAGGATTGCAACTATATAAATGTGGCACTAAGCGAACAAAGTGCCACATTTTAAATTACAGGTTTCTATATTTGAGCCGTCGTTATTGCCTAATGCTTTGTTTAGCATGGTCTTTAACAGGTTTAGAATACCATGTGTGAGCATATAATTTCTGTTAACTGTAGAGCAAAATAATTGTGGCTGTTTTATAAGCGACTGACAGCTTGTTCTTTAATCTAAGGATAGTTAGAACATTCAATGGATAACCTTGTATGCTAAAACGACGTCAGCGTCAAATTTATCCGGTAGGTTTATGGCATAAAAAAACTTTTTTTGTCACACTCTTTGTCTTATTGTCTATTCAACTACTTGAAGTATAGGTGTTATTTTACTCATACTAAATATTGATTAGTTTTGGCGTAATAAAAACCACCAGAACCCGCCTATCAATATGTTCCGCACTATTTGTAAACAATGCCCCTAAAAGAGGGATTTGAGAAAGGAAGGGAAGGCCTGTTTGTGTTTTCTCTTGTTTTTGCTGAAAAATTCCACCTAATATCAGCGTCTCATTATTTTTAATGGTGACGGAAGTTGCGATTTCTTGTTTGTTTATCGCTAAATGGTGATTTTGGCTGCTGGTGAGTGCGGTATCTGGTGAGTTATGGCTAATTTTTAGGTTTAATTCTACTTTTTCATCACGGATGATCGTGGGTGTCACATCCATACCTAAGACCGCATCCTTAAATTGTACGTGGGTCTTTTTTTCACTGCTGGTGACATAAGGGATTTCAGTACCTTGCTGGATACTGGCGGGTTGTTGATGTGAAGCCATTAACCGTGGGCTGGCAATAATGGATAATAAATTTTCTTTTTCTAACGCGTTGAGCTTCATTTCTAGCAACCCTTCACTCAATTTTAAAACGTTAAATGAAAATTGCCCTGGCGCAGAGTGATAGCGATTATAGCGGTTAAGCCGGTTGTGTGTTGTATTGCCTGCTTGTAACCCCCATTCAAGGCCCAGCTCCTGTAGCGCTGTCTTACTACTGCTAATAATATGCGCGGTGATCTGAACTTGTTGTTGAGGTAAATCTTTCTGTTTGATCCATTCTTCAATGAGTGTGAGACGTTCTTGGCTATCTTTGATGATCACGCTATTTGTTGTCGCTTCGTGACGAATGGAGGCTTTTGGTGACAATAACGCGACCTCGGGTTGACCAAGTAAGTGGTGAACCTCTTGCGCTTTTATTGAGACTAATTTGAAAATTTTCTCAATCCAAACCTCGTTATTGGTATCCAAAGGTAAAGCGTGACTCGTGGCTTGAGGGGGAATATTTTCTTCTATGGGCAACAAAGGCACAAAAGGGTCACGGATTTGTTCTGCAAAAGCAGCGCTAAACGTTAACGCCAAAATGGTGATCATTCGCGTTACGACAGAGATTAAGGTGTTATTCATGGCTATTTTCATCCTTGATAGCGGCTGAATGAATTATTGATGACAGCGTTATTGAGGCAACCAAGACATTTTTTTTCTGGCCAAGCGTGACCTCTGAGTAATGCCATATATGGGGTGAGGGGGAAGATATTAGCTGTTGAATAAAATGATAAATATTGGCAAAACCCCCCTGTATTTCCATAAAATAACCTTCGTTATTATTCATAGGTTGAAGCTTGTTGAGTGTAACGGCGGACTGGCTAATGAGGGCATTGAAATGCGAAAATAGTGCCAGAGGGCGGTTATCGGATACCGCGTATTGTTCAAGGTGTTCAATTTGTTGTGCTAATTGGCTTACTGGTGGAAGTTGTTGAATACGTTGTTCTTCTTTTTGAATGTGGTCAGATAAACGTGTTATTTCATCTTCTAATTCAATAAGTTGTATTGAAGACTTTTCCCAATAGAAGAAGTAGCCTACCACTAGAATCACGCCAATAAAGGCAATGACGGGTAAGGTTTTCAGCCAAAAAGGGCGGTACCAAAAGGCATTGAGTATTTCATTCATTTGCCTCTCCTTGATGCTTCGCGGCGATGTGCAGACGATTTAATTGTTGATTTCGGCTAAGTTGTTTTAATTGAACCCCACTTAGATTTTTCTGTTTTGCCAGCCGCTGGCTAAAAATCGCCATATTTTGAACATCATAGCTATTGGCTTTGATATCAAGTTGACCATCAATCAGTTGGAAAGAAGTCAACCAGCTTTTTGACGGCGTAATTGTCGGTAAGCTATGCAGCAAAACCAGAAGTGCTTGGTTGTTTTGCTCAATAGCTTTATGTTTATTTTGTTTTTCAATCAGCTGGTTTAATTGAGCCTGTTGATGTGTTCTTTTTTGGCTGAATTGTTGTATTTGCTGGTGTTTTTCTTGCGCGCTATGCAGCGATATTTGTTTGCTCTCAATATCAATTTTTTGGAATACATATAAAAAACAAAAAGTAGCAAGCGTGGAGCAGCATAATGCGCAGGTGAAAAGGATAAATTCACGCTTCTTTTTCATCACTTCCTGTTGTCGCCAAGGCAAAAAATTCACTTGATATGGGTTTGCAATTTTCATTTTTAAATATCCCGATGACGAAGCGCTAGGCCTGCGGCTATAACAAAGTCCCCTAATTGGTGTGGAAGTTTTAGATTGTGGTGTTGAAAAGCTTGGCGTAATTCCCACTGGTGTGATTGCCATTGAATATGGTGCTTATGGTCAGTTTGTTGATTTGCCGCATTGGGAGGTTGGGCTATATTTGGGTGATCGGTAATGAGGTAAATGGGTAAAGCTGTGGCGTGATCTTCTGTTTTTAGATAGGGCAAAAGCTGTGAAAGGGTGGTTATCTCATTGTCTGGAACATGATTATAATTTGCGGGCAGGCTAATTGGGCCTGACCATAACCATTCACCTTGTCTATAATGAACTAGCCAGCATTCATCAGGTAACCCACAATAGCGAGCAACGTAGCGTAGTGCGACAGGTGCAACATCAATGGCGAGTAGATTAAACCCGCTTTGTGCTAATAGGTTTTGCCAAAAGGCGATGTCCGCTTTTCGAGCACCATTGAGATAAACGTGTTGGTCGACCACGCGATAGTCAATGGCGAGTTCATGAACATCCATTGGAAAGCATTTTTCAGCTTGTGATTGCAGATACCAGCCGAGCTCAGGTTGTTGTAGGTGGACTTGGCTTGGTAATGAAATTTGTTGCTTTAATGTGCGAACTGCCGGTAAGGCGATAGAAACTGCGCAGTTTTTCGGTAGTTTCTGACGCCACTGTATTAAAAGTTTTAGTAGAATTTGGTGTTGTTCTGGGTCTGAATTATCGGTTATTTCGAAAGGAAGTTGCTGCTGCCAACATTCACATAATGACCAGTATTTTCGGCGTCGTTTTGTGGCAACTAACTGAATTTTATTCTGATAGATGTCGATCCCAATGTGCCATTTTGATGTGTACATAGTTAATTTCCTTATCATTAGCAATTAAATTACGTTTTCTATTGTGCTGTATAAGCTTTATACTATGCGTTAGTGATATCTAAACCCTCTTGTTAGCCGAGCATGGGAATTTTCCGGTGAAGTTCGTAAAATATTTTTTTATTCTTGTTTTCTGTTGCATTTTTTTGGGAACCGCCTCGATTTATGGCATGTATAAATATGTCGAAGGTGAGTTACCTGACGTTGCAACCATGAAAGACATTCGTCTGCAAATTCCAATGCAGGTATACAGTGCTGATAACGAGTTGATCGCCCAATATGGCGAAAAACGGCGTATTCCTCTTCCATTGGCCGAGATCCCACCGCTAATGGTGAAAGCGTTTATCGCGACAGAAGATAGCCGTTTTTATGACCACCACGGTATTGACCCGATTGGTATTTTCCGTGCGGTATCGGTGATGGCGTCATCCGGTCACGCGTCCCAAGGGGCGAGTACCATCACTCAGCAGCTGGCGAGAAACTTTTATTTAAGCCCTGAAAAAACCTTAATGCGCAAAGCCAAAGAAGCATTCTTAGCGATTCGCATCGAACAGATTTTTTCGAAAGATGAGATTATGGAGCTGTACCTAAATAAAATTTATTTGGGTAACCGCGCTTACGGTGTCGGAGCTGCGGCTTATGTCTATTTCGGGAAAACGGTGAATGAGCTAACTCTGAGTGAGATGGCTATGATTGCTGGATTGCCAAAAGCACCCTCAACATTTAACCCGCTTTATTCTTATGACCGTGCTGTAAATCGCCGTAATGTTGTGCTTTCTCGTATGTTGGAAGAAAAATACATTACTAAAGACCAGTATGAGCAAGCGAGAAACGAGAAAATTGTGGCGTCATACCATGCGCCGAAGATTGATTTCTCTGCGCCTTATCTTGCAGAGATGGCACGTCAAACGCTGTATGATAAATACGGTGAAGATGCATATACCGATGGTTACAAAGTGTATACCACGGTGATCCGTAAAGATCAGGAAGCTGCAACAGAAGCGGTTCGCAATAATTTGATCGATTATGACACCCGCCATGGTTACCGTGGCCCCGCAGAAGTGTTATGGAAGCCAACAGAAGCGGCTTGGGCGTCCGAAAAAATTATTGAAAAACTTAAAAAATCCCCTGTTTATGGGCCGCTTATGCCAGCGGTTGTGCTATCAGCAACGGGCTCTGAAGCGAATGTTATGTTAGCGGATGGCTCAAAAATTGATATTACGATGACGGGTGTACGCTGGGCGCGTAAATTTATTTCAGACACCCAACAAGGTGCATCGCCAAGAGCCGTGAACGCGGTTGTTCAAGTGGGTGAGCAAATTTGGGTTCGTAAAGTAAAAGATAGCTGGTGGTTGGGGCAAGTTCCCGATGTGAACGCCGCTTTTGTTGCACTTAACCCCAACGATGGTGCGATTATCGCATTAGTCGGTGGCTTTGATTTTAATATGAGCGAATTCAACCGCGTAACGCAATCATTGCGCCAAGTGGGCTCGAACATTAAGCCATTCTTGTATACCGCGGCGATGGATAAAGGCCTGACATTGTCTTCTTTACTGAATGACGTGCCAATTAGCCGCTGGGATGCGGGAGCAGGTTCTGACTGGCGCCCGAAAAATTCACCGCCACGCTATGATGGCCCAATCCGCTTACGCCAAGGGTTAGGGCAGTCGAAAAACGTGGTCATGGTTCGCGCTATGCGAGCCATGGGAGTCGACTACGCAGCTGATTATTTGATGCGCTTTGGTTTCCCTCGTGAAAATATTAATCGCACAGAGGCATTAGCCTTGGGGGCACCATCATTTACACCAATGCAAATGGTGCGTGGTTATGCGGTTATGGTCAATGGCGGGTATCTCGTTGATCCGTACTATATTTTAAAAATTGAAAATCACAATGATGAAGTGATTTTTGAAGCGAATCCGAAGCTAGCATGTCCAGATTGTACCAATATTCCAGTCGTTTACGGTGATACAGAACGTACTATCGAAATGAAAGGGATTGATGATGAATCAACAGAAGAAGTCACTCAATCTGGTCGTAGCGTTGTGAATCAAGAACCAACCATGGAAGTGGCAACCTCAGGTGATGAAAACGTGAGTTCAGGGCCTCAGTATGCGCCTCATGTGATTGGTACACCGCTTGCCTTCTTAATTCGAGATGCCATGATGACGAATATTTATGGTGAACCAGGTTGGTCAGGAACGGGCTGGCGCGCAGCAAGGGATTTAGGCGGTCGCCGTGATATTGGCGGTAAAACAGGAACCACCAATAGCTCAAAAGATGCGTGGTTCTCGGGATATGGCCCTGATGTGGTGGCATCCGCGTGGATAGGTTTTGATGATAATAAACGGACACTCGGCCGCGGTGAAGCGGGGGCGAAAAGTGCTCAGCCGATGTGGGATGATTTTATGAAATCAATCCTTGCAGGTGTTCCAGTGAAAACGATGAAGCCACCTAAAGGGGTTATCTCTGTATCAATTGACAGCCGTACGGGAAAATTAGGTTCTTCACGCCGCGAGTATTTTATCGAGGGGACTGAACCTAAAGAGTATTCTGTACAAGAAGTGGGAACCACCATTTCCACAGAAGGCGGCTCTAGCCAAGAGCTGTTCTAAAAAATAGATTTAGTAATATCTTGATGAACACCCCATTGTTATCAAAACATGGGGTGTTTTTTATGATAAAACACACTAAAAGAGTGTAAAATAGGCACTAAAGATAAGAATTGGCATAGAAAAAAAACGCGACTTATATAAAATACATCAGTAAGTGATGTTACTTACCACTTTTTAAGTAACGTTCTAAGTAGAAAAGTGCGCTAATATTTCTCGCTTCATTGAAGTCTGGGTGCTCTAGCAGTTCCATCATGCGTGCAATTGGCCACTTAACTTGCTGCAGTGGTTCAGGCTCATCGCCTTCAAGCTTTTCGCTATAGAGGTCTTGAGCTACTAATATGTTCATTTTGCTAGAAAAATAAGATGGCGACATTGTCAGTTTGGCGAGTTGAATAATGCGGTTTGCGCCATAGCCAATCTCTTCTTTGAGTTCGCGCTGTGCTGCTTCCAGTGCAATTTCGCCAGGGTCGATAGCCCCTTTAGGGAAGCCGAGTTCGTAGTTTTCGATCCCAACGGCATATTCACGTATTAGAATGAGGTGGTCATCGATAATAGGAATGATGAGAACAGCTTCGCGTTTTGCAGGGCGCATTCTTTCATAGACTCGTTTTTCACCGTTGCTGAATTCGAGGTCAACTGACTGAATACTGAATAATTTTGATTGAGCAACATCTTGAACATTCAAGATTTTAGGTTTTTTTAGCTCTGTCATAACGATTTCCAAACAAGATGGATGAAACCTATTGCTAAAAGCATGTTTCATTTATTTATGTGGTACTTTTACTCGGTGTTGCCAGTATTTTGGCACCATTGTGTCACTATGACCTATATCAAAAAAAAATGATAGAGATGACTGAGTAGGTAAAATGCTGTTAGCCTATTCTTACATAACAATAGCACAGATAAATAAATAATTTTTTTTTTACAACATATTGTAAATTAAAACAAAAACTATAAATAGAATAGGAATCGGCTTATTTTGAGAAAGCGGTAGGATTGCTATGCTTTTCTTATTCATTTTTTGTTGGGGAAACAATGTTAAACCATGTCATTATAACGGCTATAATTGTTATTAGCCTAACTATAATGGCTTCCTTCCTGTATTTCAGGCGGGGGCGGCATTCTGGTATCTATCAGATACCTTCTGTGGCTTCACCTTCCTTTCGCAAAATGATTGATTCAGACTACCAAACAATCACTCAGTATTTAAATTATTGCACTTCAACGTCGAATATTCCGTCACAAAAACCATGGCAAATTAAGCGGAATTCGACAATTGCGACAGTTTGCCATTCTGTCACTCGTTTTAATTTGCGCCAAGAGCAAGGGAATAGCTGGCGTTATTTTATCGACACGATTGAAGTACAGCTTCCATCCCAGCTGGAGCCATATCTACAGCGGCAAAATGTGATGGAAATAGTCGAAACTGACCATCTACCATTGATTGTGTCGATGAATAGTCATTCACTGAGGGATTTTAGTAATGAATGGCGGGGTAACTTGGTATCGGCTGAAACTTTGCCTGAAGCCGCTATCCAAGAGCGTGGGCAACATAATGTCGAATTATTACGCGTTCGTCAGGAGACACAAGAGGAACACCGTCTACACAATTCTACGGGATGGTTAGGCGCTGGGTTGATTTGTTTAAGTTTTTTATTGGGTTATCTCACGTTAGTTTCTATTCGGATTTTGCAAGGGTGGGGGTTAGCGAGTGCCATACTGGTTTTTATTATCGGTGCGCTGGTTCTCTTTCGTTCAAAAATGTTTCCTCGTAAATACCAAGACATTCAATGTATTTATGGGCAGCCTAAGCGCTGGGAATTATACGGTGAATTAGATAAAAAATATTCCACGAGCGCTTCAGTTGGCGGTACAGATTTACATTACCCCTCACACTGGGAAGAATATTTAAAATACGAATCAGATAAACCGGTTAATATCGATTTTTATCCTACTGGGGAAGTCGTTCGCCATGGGCAGTACCTGTCTTTGCACGAAGAAGAGCGCTATTATCCTTATAAGCGTTACAAAAAAAATATCTTGATGCTCATCGGTGCGTTATTGGTGATTGCGCTGGTGTTTTCATACCAATCCATGAGCCTGCCAATTAAATTGGGTTTTGCTTGGTTTGGTGGAACACAAAAAATTAATGTAATAGAAGTGACGGAGCTTGTTTCTCATAAACTCAGTGTGGGGGATACTCTAACAGCTCAAGGTCAGGGGATGTGCTATCGCCCACCGAATTTAGATGACGCCAATCAGGCGCAATTCGTTCCATTTGATTGCTCAGGCATTTATTGGAATAACATCAACTTGTCGACCGAGCCGCAATCTGAGATTGCCGATCTATCGATATCTTTGCTCAACACGGTTAAAAGTCAATTACATCCTGATAAAAACGCGATTGGTGTGAACCCAAGGTTACAGCGCGATATTATGAAATCTGGGATGAATATCATCTTTGATTTTTCGTCCATTATTATGGAAACAAACCAGCTGTGTCAGGGGGATAACGCTTGTCTAAAACTCAAGAATGCGCTGACAAATCTTGGCAGCACAGATGAATGGTCGACATTAGTGAGCAAAGCGTCATCGGGGAAATTAAGTGGTGCGCATGTTTTATTACGTGCAGGAAGTGCAGAGGCCTTGGAAAACATCGTTGAAGACACCACATATGACTTTATCAGGAAAGAAATAGACAAAGAAGTGCGTAAAATTAACAGTCCCTCCCCTGGCGGCGTATTGTTTGTGAGTGATGAAAACAAGCCTCTGGTGGATTTAATGGTGGGATCATCTTTTAATTTTAATGAATTAACACCGTTGGAACGTTGGAAAGAGCTCCATCGTTTATCGAATCTGTTAAGCAATACCCCCTTTAGTGTGGAAGGGATTGTAACTAACTTATCGACGGATGCTAACGGCACACTGCATATTGTGTTACATGAAGAGCCAAACAAAGATATTGTCTCTCAGTATGTCTGTAGTACGCTTTTTGTTTTGTTTCTTATCGCTTGTGCGTTACTAAATGGTTCGCTAATTGTATTTCGTATTTTGAATAATAAGAAGCGGCTACGTAATATCACGCAGTATTACGATAAATGCTTTGAGGCTAATAACCCTTCCAATCGTCATTAGCATTACCCCGAAATGGTGGGAGCCTCATTGAGTTTGATTCAGACTGATTGTGAGGAGGCACCATGAATCAACCGCCTATAGAACCTGTTCGCCTCGATAAGTGGCTTTGGGCTGCACGTTTTTATAAAACGCGTTCCATGGCGCGTGAAATGATTGATGGGGGCAAAGTTCATTATAATGGACAAAGAGCTAAGCCTGGGAAAATCGTCGAACTCCATGCATTGGTGAAGTTGAGGCAGGGAAATGATGAGCGGACGATTGAGATCCTTGAAATCAGTAGCCAGCGCAGAGGTGCCCCCGAAGCGCAATTACTTTACCGTGAAACTGCCGAAAGTATTGAACAGCGCGAAAAAATAGCGTTAGCGCGCAAAATGAATGCGTTAACCATGCCGCATCCAGAGCGCCGGCCAGACAAAAAAGAGCGCCGAACTTTGCTAAAATTTAAACAAACGAATTCTCATGAGTCATCCGAATGATGGCCTGAGCAACAGCCCGAGCAATAGAGAGAAATTATGTCAAAACAAGACCAACTCCACCGTTTTCTGTTTGAACAGCATTCTGTCCGTGGAGAAATGATTAGTGTCGATGAGACCTACGAGCAAATTCTAGAAAATCATGACTACCCTAGCGCAGTCAAAGGCTTATTGGGCGAGCTGCTTGTTGCTACGAGTTTATTAACGGCAACGTTGAAATTTGATGGTGATATTACCGTTCAAATTCAAGGTGATGGCCCAGTGAAAATGGCAGTCATTAATGGCAACAACCTACAACAAATGCGCGGTGTTGCACGTGTTGATGGTCCTGTTGTTGCAGGCAGTACGCTTAATCAAATGATTGGCGATGGCTTTATGGTCATTACTATCACCCCTAATCAAGGTGAGCGTTACCAAGGGATTGTGGCGATTGAAGGCAATTCTATCGAAGAAAGCATCGATGCGTATTTCCGCCAATCAGAGCAGCTACCAACCCGTTTATTTATTCGTGTGGGTGAAGTTGATGGCAAAATGAGTGCGGGTGGGATGTTACTGCAAGTTTTACCTGCTGCTGATGAGAACAGTCACGATTTCTTTGATCACTTAGTGCAGCTGACGGCAACGATTAAAGGCCAAGAGCTGAGCACACTGGGCGTTAAAGAGGTTTTACACCGTCTTTATCATGAAGAAGATGTCACATTATATGACCCGCAATCTGTAGAGTTTCGTTGCACCTGTTCAAGGGAACGTTGTGAAAGCACATTAGCAACTTTACCTAAAGAGGATGTTATCGACATTTTGCACAAAGATGGAAAAATTGATATGGAATGTGAATTTTGTGGCTCACACTACGTATTTATTGAATCCGATATTGAAGGGTTAAATGATGAGCGAAATCAGCAACTTCACTGATACGATTTAGCAACCTAATTATGTGACGAGGGTGCAATTCTGCACCTTTTTTTTATAATTTTAAAGCATTATTACGTGCTCTAAGTCTCATTATGAATTAAAAAAAATTATACATTTTCAATTCTTTGATAACTATCGCTGTTAATTAGTCGTAAAGAATTATGATCATCTGCAGATTAGTTATGTTTACCAGGAGCAATATAATGAGCGCTAAAAGCATTACCCTGAAGGAACTTGAAAAGTACGGTATTCATGATGTAGCTGAAGTGGTTTATAACCCAAGTTACGAGCTATTATTCACGGAAGAAACCAAGCCAGGACTCGAAGGTTATGAACGTGGCACGGTCACCACATTAGGTGCAGTTGCGGTAGATACAGGTATTTTTACGGGTCGTTCACCAAAAGATAAATATATCGTTCGTGATGATGTCACTCGCGATACTGTCTGGTGGGCAGACCAAGGTAAAGGCAAGAACGACAACAAACCAATGTCACAAGAGGTGTGGGCTGATTTAAAACACATTGTGACAGAGCAACTGTCTGGCAAACGTTTGTTTATCATCGATGCATTCTGTGGTGCGAACGCAGATACACGTCTGAAAGTCCGTTTTATCACAGAAGTAGCATGGCAAGCGCACTTCGTTAAAAACATGTTCATCCGCCCATCTGATGAAGAGTTAGTTGGCTTTGAACCTGATTTTATCGTGATGAACGGTGCAAAATGCACTAACCCGAACTGGAAAGCACAAGGTCTGAACTCAGAAAACTTTGTGGCGTTCAACTTAACTGAGCGTATGCAGTTAATCGGTGGCTCTTGGTACGGCGGCGAAATGAAAAAAGGTATGTTCTCAATGATGAACTACCTGCTGCCATTAAAAGGCATCGCATCTATGCACTGTTCAGCTAACGTTGGCGAAAAAGGCGATGTTGCGATTTTCTTCGGTTTATCAGGCACAGGTAAAACCACGCTGTCTACCGATCCGAAACGTAAGTTAATCGGTGATGATGAGCACGGCTGGGATGATGACGGCGTATTTAACTTCGAAGGCGGTTGCTACGCAAAAACTATCAACCTGTCTAAAGAAGCTGAGCCAGACATCTACGGCGCAATCAAGCGTGATGCATTACTTGAAAACGTCATGGTATTAGCAGACGGTACCGTTGATTTCAATGATGGTTCGAAAACGGAAAATACCCGTGTTTCTTACCCGATTTACCACATTGAAAACATCGTGAAACCTGTTTCTAAAGCAGGTCATGCAACAAAAGTTATCTTCCTGACGGCAGATGCATTTGGTGTGTTACCACCGGTTTCTCGTTTGACCCCTGAACAAACTCAGTATCACTTCCTGTCTGGTTTCACCGCGAAATTAGCGGGTACAGAGCGTGGCGTGACTGAGCCAACGCCTACGTTCTCAGCATGTTTCGGCGCAGCATTCTTATCACTGCACCCAACACAATATGCAGAAGTATTAGTTAAGCGTATGGAAGCTGCAGGAGCGAAAGCGTACTTAGTGAACACAGGTTGGAACGGAACAGGTAAACGTATCTCCATTAAAGATACCCGCGCCATCATTGATGCAATCTTAAGTGGCGACATCGAAAAAGCCGATACCATTAAGCTGCCAGTCTTCGATTTAGAAGTCCCTACAGCATTACCTGGCGTGGATACTAATATCCTCGACCCACGTAATACTTATGCAGATAAAGCGCAGTGGGATGAGAAGGCGAAGGATTTAGCGAACCGTTTCGTGAATAACTTCGATAAATACACAGACACGCCAGCAGGTGCTGCTTTAGTGAAAGCAGGCCCAAAACTGTAATTTGCTAATGTGTTTTGTGTTATAGAGAAAGGCGCTACATTGTAGCGCCTTTTTTGTGGGTGATTATTCCGCAGAAGGCAGGTCGAATAACAGAATTTCGCTGTCTTCATCCGCCTTGATGGTTAAGCTAGTTTCTTCCCAAATCGCTAAACCATCACTGGTAGAGGCTTTTTGGCCGTTAATTTCAACAGTACCTTTGACGACTTGGATCCACACCACGCGTTTTTCGGCGATCTCATGGGTGTGTACGTCGTTTACAGGCAATGCCCAGCGCCATAATTCCATGTCTTGATACACTTTCAGTGAACCGTCACGGGCATCTGGTGACAGAACTAATTGTTTGCCATCGAGTGAATCAAAGCGTTTTTGTTCATAACGTGGCTCAATGCCTGTTTTTTCAGGAATGATCCAGATTTGGTACAGATGCAGCTCTTTATCACTGTTCGGGTTGTACTCTGAGTGGCGAATACCCGTACCTGCACTCATAATTTGGAACTCACCCGCAGGAATTTGCTCCATATTGCCCATGCTGTCTTTGTGCTCGACGGCACCATTCAGCACATAGGTCAAAATCTCCATGTCTTTATGGGGGTGAGTACCAAAGCCTTGGCCTGCTGCAATAAAGTCTTCGTTAATCACTCTCAGTGCCGAAAAACCCATAAATTTTTCATCATAGTAGCTGGAGAATGAAAAAGTGTGCCAACTGTCGAGCCAACCATGGTTAGCATGACCACGTTCATTTGCTTTGCGTAAATAGATCATCGTGTTATCTCCTAGTTGGATACCCAACCGTGGTTGGACTTCTCTCTAAATCAATTGTAGACAGTTTAACCGTTTTGCTAAGAGAGAAAAGTAGCTGCCATTAACCATAGGATCCAAAAAATTTGAACAAGTAGGTTTGAGATAAGTGAAGAAAATGAATAGAAAATGATGCTGTGGAAGTTTTAGCCAATTAACCCATTGAGGCAGATAAAAAAATAGCCAGCGCAAGGCTGGCTAAAGTAAACACTGGAAGCAATGTGAGCAATGTCGTACTCCCTACAATAGGTGACTAAGTAACCGTACCGAGGAAGTGATGGTAATGATAATAGTTATCACTATCGTTTGTAAAGCATTATTTTTAACCAAAATAATATATCTTATAATTAAAACTGCAATTATATGATTTCTATGAAATTAAATATTAACCATTATTTTTCAATGGATTAAGAAATATTTGGTTAAACGGATGCAAACAAAAAGGCATTGCTAATATTGGTTAGCCTTAAATTAACTATGGTTAATGGGCAGGCTTTCTGCACATGCTGCCGCTGAACTCCATGCCCATTGGAAGTTATAGCCACCTAGCCAGCCGGTGACATCGACAACTTCACCAATAAAGTATAAACCTTCAGTTTTCAGTGAACCCATTGTTTTTGATGATATTTCATGGGTGTCAACACCCCCTAAAGTCACCTCTGCGGTGCGGTAGCCTTCCGTCCCGTTGGGTTGAACTTGCCAAGCATGTAGCGTGTTATGTAGCGCTTCAACTTGTGGGTGGTTCAATTGCTTTAGGGCGCACTCAGGGATTTGCCCTTGCGCTTGCATGATTTCAATTAACCGCTTAGGTAATAATTTTGCGAGGGTGTTTTTTAAAGATTGATTTGGGTGATCTTGTTTTTCTACCGCTAAAAAATCGCTGAGCGAAAGGGTCGGAAGTAAGTTAATACTTACATACTCTCCTGGGTTCCAATAGCTAGAAATCTGCAAGATAGCAGGGCCAGAGAGGCCGCGATGGGTAAAGAGGATGTTTTCTTTAAATAGTGTTCCGTCAGCGGCTGTCACAGTTGCCGCGACAGAGATCCCTGATAACACTTGTAGCGCTTCTAAAAGCGGCTTATGTAGTGTAAATGGGACAAGGCCAGCACGGGTTGGAATAATCGAGTGGCCAAATTGCTCTGCTAAGCGGTAACCAAAGGGTGTGGCGCCAAGACCCGGCATCGATAAGCCACCCGTTGCGACAACAAGTGAGCGAGCACTTACTTGGCTTCCATTCACCGTGACAAGAAATCCCTCTGGTGTTTTCTCGACATCAGTGACTTCACTGCGAAGCTTGATCGAAATGTTCGGCAAATTACACTCATTTTGCAGCATATCGACAATATCTTGCGCACTGTTGTCGCAAAAAAGCTGCCCTAAGGTTTTCTCATGGTATGGAATATTATATTTGGCGACTAAGCCGATAAAATCCCATTGTGTATAGCGAGCAAGTGCTGACTTACAAAAATGGGGATTTGTGGAAATATAGTTGCTGTGCTCAGCGTACATATTCGTGAAATTGCAGCGCCCACCTCCGGACATCAATATTTTTCTGCCTAATTTTTTGCCGTTATCAAGAACGAGGGTGTTCAGTCCGCGTTTACCTGCGAGTGAAGCACAAAATAGGCCTGCGGCACCTGCACCTAAAATAATAACGTCGATATTTTTCACGATTAGTTTCTCTATAGCTATTTGATTTTCAGCATAATTACATTATGAATGTGGTTATTTTACGTCATCTTGAGGTAGTTGTAATGTAAAGCTTCGAGCGAGATCAGATGAAAAGTGTGTAAGACGTATTATAATTAGAAAAATTCGCTCAAAAAGAGCAAATAACTTTTATTTTCGGGAAATATCGTTAAAAAAGTTTCAAAAATTCAGAATAACTTTATTTTGATTAATGCATTGAAATATATGGAGTAATTGCTATGAGGTACTTTTTTGATGGGTAGTTAAATCAAAAAAAGGTTAGATTTTGCTTCCACCGCCAGCGTTTGTCACTGATAATGCGCCGCGTTCATGTCCAACATATAATGGCTTAACGTCTATGCTACATCTTTTTACAGGTTTAGAATTTCATACAGGTCTATTATTAGTTCTAGCACTGTTATTTGTGCTGGTCTATGAGGCTATAAATGGCTTCCATGACACCGCTAACGCGGTAGCAACGGTTATTTATACCAGAGCAATGCGGGCACAGTTCGCAGTTGTCATGGCAGGGGTTTTTAACTTTTTTGGTGTCTTGCTGGGAGGGTTGAGCGTTGCCTACGCGATTGTCCACCTCTTACCAACAGACCTCTTGCTTAATGTGAGTTCTGCTCACGGCCTTGCAATGGTCTTCTCATTGCTGCTGGCTGCAATTATTTGGAACCTTGGAACGTGGTACTTAGGTATCCCAGCGTCCAGTTCCCATACACTGATTGGTGCCATTATCGGGGTGGGTTTAACCAACGCGATAGTGACAGATTCATCAGTGGTTGACGCCTTGAATATACCGAAGATGATCAGTATTTTCATGTCGTTAATTCTTTCTCCAGCGATCGGTTTCGTGATTGCCGGTTTGATGATTTTCTTTTTACGCCGTTATTGGAGCGGAACAAAGAAACGTCGCCGTATTCACTTAACACCTGCAGAACGTGAGAAAAAAGATGGTAAGCGTAAGCCGCCATTCTGGACCCGTACCGCGCTGATTTTATCTGCGGTTGGTGTTAGTTTCTCGCACGGTGCGAACGATGGCCAGAAAGGTATCGGTCTTATCATGCTTGTGCTGATTGGTGTTGCGCCAGCAGGTTTCGTCATGAATATGAACTCGAACGGTTATGATATCGCGAGAACCCATGACGCTGTAGTCCACCTGCAACAATACTATGAAACACATAAACCTGCGTTAAACCACGCGATAGAAAATGCCCCTGCGGTTGCTGAAAGTAGCACTGAGCCAGGTGGGGAATTCCATTGCGATAGTTCACGTACAGGTGCAATTTTAAATCAAGCTCAGACGATGCTAAACGGCATTCAGAGCTACGAAGAGCTAACGCCTGACCAACGTAACCATGCGCGCCGTTTATTGATGTGTATCTCTGATACAGCGAATGCGGTAGCGAAATTACCTGAAACCAATGCGAAAGATGCAAGCTTACTGAAAAAACTCAGTAATGACCTGCTGTATACCGTTGAGTATGCACCTCTGTGGATCATCATTGCGGTTGCTTTAGCCCTATCTTTAGGCACCATGTTCGGTTGGCAGCGTGTTGCGGTCACAATCGGTGAGAAGATTGGTAAAAAAGGCATGACCTACGCACAAGGTGTTTCTGCGCAGGTAACAGCGGCAGTGTCGATTGGTGTAGCGAGTTATACTGGGATGCCAGTTTCAACAACCCAAGTATTATCTTCAGCAGTTGCTGGGACCATGGTTGTTGATGGCGGCGGTGTACAGACTAAAACAATCAAAAGTATTGCATTAGCGTGGTTACTGACTTTACCAGTGTCGATTGTCTTATCTGGTGGGTTGTACTGGCTATCTCTGCTGTTTATCTAACAGCACTTCACTTGGCTTCACTATATTGTGAAGCCGTCGAAAGTGACATGAACACAGCGATATAAAATACTCGAATAGTGATGATCGTAGGGTCATCACTATTTTTTTGCCTCATGAAAGTCTGCTAGCCTGTCATTAACAAATAAACTAAGCTGACGACAACAAGAATACTGAGCCGGCTTATTGTCATAAACTGCTTACGAATTCGCTCACAACGGGCAATGACTTCAGGGTCATAATGCTCAAGATACTGTTTGCTATTGATGTATCGGACAAGCCGAAGTTGTTTGTTCAGTTGACCATGGGTGGTGAAAAAACCATTCCCATCAACGGATTGGTAGAGTAGCGGATCAGAATCCCGCAAAATAGACAATAAAACGCGAATAGATGAAAAATAACGCATCATATTTAAGATGCATAAAATGCAGAGTGCCCAAAATAAAGCAATCATACTGAACATAATCCCCTCCTTAGAAACCCAGCTCACAGCACTTGTCAAAAAGGAAATACAGCAAGATATTTTATTTATACTCAGTCATTTCATTGTAGGATAAATAACCGCTTAAAAAAAGTGCAACCCCCACAAATTTTTGATTACTTTTTGTTTCTATTGAAAAAATACTTTATTGCTACTTATCATTGGATATCACACTTTGGCGTGAAATTATGTTGTTTTTTGTTTGTGAAAGTGTAGCCATAACTCGAATTGTTTAGGTGAATATATTAATATTGAATGAATGATGTTATTGTTTTATAAAATGTTATAGACGCTTATGATTTTAAGGTTAATCTGCTTAGATGTGATCAAAGCAACACTTAATTATCACAATTAGCAGGTATAGTATTATTAAGATGTGGTGAAGGCATAACCACTGGATTAATCAGCATTCGGAAGGAGTTTACTTATGGCTTACAAACATATTCTTGTTGCGGTAGATTTATCACCTGAAAGTAAAGTATTACTGGATAAGGCTGTCTCTATGGCAAAACCTTACGGTGCCAAAGTCTCCATGATCCATGTTGATGTTAACTATTCAGACCTGTACACCGGCCTTATCGATGTCAATTTAGGTGACATGCAGCAGCGTATCACTGATGAAACGCGTAATGCACTGAAAGACTTAGCCGCAGGTGCAGGTTATGAAATGCAAGAAACCTTAAGTGGTAGCGGCGATCTCGGCCAAGTACTGGTTGATGCGATTAAAAAATATGACATGGACTTAGTGGTCTGTGGTCACCACCAAGATTTCTGGAGCAAGCTGATGTCATCTGCACGTCAGCTAATCAATACAGTTCATGTGGATATGTTGATTGTTCCGTTAAATGACGACGAAGAATAATCTACTCTCCTCAATTTGAAATATTATTCACTGAAAACGCTTGCTTATGCAGGCGTTTTTTTTGTGTCAAAATATGTCATTTAGGGTAGATATTGGCAGGTCAAGCAATTTTTTTTGCATTATAGTGAAAAAAAACCTTGAATTTAGAATACAAACTAATGATATATTCAATAGGCAAAACACAAATCAACCTCACATTTCCTAAAAATAATGACAAGAAAGAGTGAGGCACATCACAACAACCACACGTTAAAAAGGAAGACATAGATGACACAATCACTATCTTCATTCTTGGAGTCTGTCCAAAAAAGAGACCCTTCACAACCGGAATTCCTACAAGCGGTACGTGAAGTATTCACTTCCCTTTGGCCATTCCTTGAGCAAAATGCAAAATACCGTGACCAAGCCCTGCTTGAGCGCTTTGTTGAACCCGAAAGAGTGATCCAATTCCGTGTGTGTTGGATGGACGACCAAGGCAAAGTCCAAGTCAACCGCGCATGGCGTGTGCAATTTAGCTCAGCCATCGGTCCATTCAAAGGCGGTATGCGCTTCCACCCATCAGTTAACTTATCCATTCTGAAATTCTTAGGCTTCGAACAAACACTGAAAAACGCACTGACAACCTTACCTATGGGTGGCGGTAAAGGCGGTTCAGACTTCGATCCGAAAGGGAAAAGTACGGGTGAAGTAATGCGTTTCTGCCAAGCATTGATGACAGAACTGTATCGCCACATTGGTTCAAACACTGACGTACCTGCGGGTGACATTGGTGTAGGTGCTCGTGAAGTTGGCTTTATGACAGGTATGATGAAAAAGCTGTCTAACGACACTTCTTGCGTATTTACGGGTAAAGGCCTGTCTTTTGGCGGTAGCTTAATTCGCCCTGAAGCAACGGGTTACGGCTTAGTGTACTTCACTAACGCAATGTTACAGCGCCATGGTTTAAGTTTCGATGGTATGCGTGTTGCGGTTTCAGGTTCGGGTAACGTAGCACAGTACACCATTGAAAAATGTATGGAACTGGGCGCGAAAGTAGTTACTGCATCTGACTCTAGCGGTACTGTGGTTGACGAAGCAGGCTTTACTGCGGAAAAACTTGCACGTTTAGAAGAGATTAAAAACAACTACGGCCGTGTTGAAGAATACGCGAAAGAGTTTGGTTTAACTTACTTAGCGGGTCAGCAACCATGGAATGTTCCTGTTGATATCGCACTGCCATGTGCAACACAAAATGAGCTGGATGTTGAAGCGGCGAAAGTGTTAATCAAAAATGGCGTTAAAGCGGTCGCAGAAGGCGCAAACATGCCAACGACAATCCCTGCAACAGAGCTGTTCCTTGAAGCGGGCGTGTTGTTTGCACCAGGTAAAGCAGCTAACGCAGGCGGTGTGGCGACTTCTGGCTTGGAAATGGCGCAGAACGCGGCTCGTCTTGGCTGGAAAGCTGAGAAAGTTGATGCGCGCTTACACCACATCATGTTGGATATTCACCACCACTGTGTTGAGTTTGGCGGTGAAGGAAAACAAATCAACTATGTTCAAGGCGCGAACATCGCGGGCTTTGTAAAAGTCGCTGATGCAATGCTTGGGCAGGGTGTGTTGTAATCCTCTGACAAAAAAACGTACGCGAAAGGGCGGCTGTAACATACTGATAATTCACCTGTACATACGCCCTTCGCCGTTACGTTTAATCGTTATTTTTAATGCACGGATAGATATCGAATCGATGGCTTTTTGTTGTGACCGCTGACGGTGCTTTTTGTCCCGCAAGGGGTTCTGCGTAGTCAGGGCGTTTGACCACCACTCGGCGTTTTGCCAAGGCAATCGCAGGCGCTAATAACGCATCTGCATCATCATCTGCTCCCACCAATGACTGAAACACCCGCATCTCTTTCTTCACTAATGCACTCTTTTGCCGATGTGGGTACATCGGGTCGAGGTAGATAACGTCTGGTGCAGGGGTTATGTCACTCAGAGCAGTAATGCTTGAGGCATGGATCAAAGACATACGTTCTTGCAGCCATGGGCCGATTTCGGCGTCTTGATAGCCACGCTGTAATCCATCATCCAGCAATGCAGCAACCACCGGATGGCGTTCTAACATCCGAACACGACATCCCAGTGCGGCAAGCACAAAAGCATCGCGGCCTAACCCTGCGGTGGCATCAATCACATCGGGCAAATACTCTTTTTTGATCCCTACCGCTTTTGCTACCGCTTCACCACGCCCACCACCAAACTTACGGCGATGCGCCATCGCACCCGAAACAAAATCGACAAAGATCCCACCGAGTTTGGGCTCATCAAGTTTACGTAGCTGTAAATTTTCAGGGGTAAGCACCAGCGCCATTGTGGCATCTGGTGTATGGGTAAGCTGCCATTTTTCAGAAAGTTGAGAAAGGGTGCTTTGATCAGCACCCTCTTCACAGATCAACTGGATCTTAATGTGATTAGCCATGAATACCGTAGCTCTTCAACATCGCATCAAGTTCTGGTTTACGGCCGCGGAAACGTTCAAACAACGCCATTGGCTCTTCAGAACCGCCACGACTTAAAATATTGTCGAGGAATGATTGGCCTGTTTGGCGGTTAAAAATACCTTCTTCGCTAAAGCGCGAGTAAGCATCTGCCGCAAGTACATCAGCCCATAAATAGCTGTAGTAACCCGCTGCGTAGCCGCCTGCAAAAATATGGCTAAAGGCATGCGGGAAGCGAGCCCATTTTGGTGATGGCACGACTGCAACTTTTTCTTTAATCGCATATAACGTTGGCATGACTTGCGCACCTTTTGCAGGGTCATACTCTGCGTGTAAGGTGAAATCAAACAGACCAAACTCTAATTGGCGTAGGACAAACATCGCAGATTGGTAATTTTTCGCCGCTAACATGCTGCTTAACATTTCTGCGGGTAATGGCTCGCCCGTTTCATAATGACCAGAAATAAATTCCAGTGCCTCAGGCTCCCAGCACCAGTTTTCCATAAACTGGCTTGGTAATTCGACTGCATCCCATGGTACACCGTTGATACCCGCGACATCAGCCACATCGATTTGCGTCAGCATATGGTGCAAGCCGTGACCAAACTCATGGAATAGGGTGATGACTTCATCATGAGTGAAGAGGGCGGGTTTATCGCCTAGTGGCTGGTTAAAGTTACATGTCAGGTAAGCCACTGGGTTTTGCAGTGAACCATCCTTGTAAACCATGCGGCCAACACAATCATCCATCCAAGCTCCGCCACGCTTATGTTCACGCGCATAGAGGTCAAGGTAGAAGCTACCACGTAGGGTATTTGTTTCGTCGTACAGCTCAAAGAAACGCACGTCTTTATGCCATGTTTCGACGTCATTGCGTTCTTTGGCGGTTAAACCATAGATACGATGAACCACTTCGAACAAACCATTCAAAACGCGCTGCTCTGGGAAATAAGGGCGTAATTGCTCATCACTTAATGAGAATTTATGCTGTTTTTGTTTCTCGCTGTAATACGCTAAATCCCACGATTCTAAAGATTCAACGCCATAATGTTCTTTGGCGAACGCCGTGAGTTCAGCCAGCTCATCTTTACCTTGCTGGTGGGCGCGATCTGCTAAGTCATTGAGGAAGCCTAAAACTTGCTCTGGTGATTCTGCCATTTTTGTTGCCAAAGATTTATCTGCGTAGTTCTTGAAACCAAGCAGCTGGGCAAGCTCGTGGCGCAACGCCATTAGCTCATCGATAAGCTCGCTATTATCCCATTTACCCGCATTTGGCCCTTGGTCAGAGGCGCGAGTGCTGTATGCATGGCTCATTTCACGGCGCAGCTCTGCGTTATCTGCATAGGTCATGACAGGCAGGTAGCTTGGCATATCGAGGGTTAAAAGGTAGCCTTCTTCGCCTTTAGCTTCCGCCATCGCTTTTGCAGCGGCTACCGCGCTTTCTGGCATACCCGCTAATTCTTTTTCATCTTTAATCAGCTTCGTCCACCCCATGGTGGCATCAAGCACATTATTGCCAAATTTAGAGGCTATCTCCGACAAACGTGCAACAATTTCACCATAACGTTGCTGTTTCTCAACAGGTAAACCAATGCCGGATAATTCGAAATCACGTAAGGTATTTTCGATAGATTTACGTTGTGACTGGCTGAGAGAATTAAATTCAGCGCTTTCTTTTAACGATTTATACGCTTGGTATAAAGGTTCGTGCTGGCCCATCCACGTACTGAATTCAGACAGCAGCGGTAAACA
The DNA here is from genome assembly GCF_019343475.1 of Providencia sp. R33. Classification (NCBI taxonomy): domain Bacteria; kingdom Pseudomonadati; phylum Pseudomonadota; class Gammaproteobacteria; order Enterobacterales; family Morganellaceae; genus Providencia; species Providencia sp. R33. Next base: position 3,820,199 of record NZ_CP072453.1, read on the forward strand.
TTGCTCGTAGGCTTCGCGTAGCTCAGGGCTATTTTTCACGGAATGCAGATGGCTCACAGGTGACCAAACACGAGACAGCTTATCACTGGCTTCTTCTAACGGCTGGCACAGGTTATCCCATGTATAGTGTTCGGTTGCATTCAGAAGGTTTTCAACCGTTTGGCGGTATTCGGTAAGTACGTGTTCAACTGCAGGAAAAACGTGTGCAGGTTCAATGCTAGAAAAACGGGGTAATACAGAATCGGCTAATAATGAATTTGTCATAAAAACATCCTGTGATTGCAGGCTTGCGCTCGTAGGCCAAGGCTTACTGTGTTGACAATAGAAGTTAAACGGCGAACTTATACCCAAAACGATTCATGTTATAGGGTGATAAAACCAGCACGCCATTATGAATATAAGAAAGTATATGGGGGCGGATATGAAAACCTCAATATCAAGATAACGATTTTTATTATCAGTGCTTATCAATAAATGGGGTTTTTGTTGGTTTTTATCAATAAAGGGGATGGTTGTAGTTTCAATGCTTTGGAAAATAATGAATTCAGTCTATAATCACTTTCCAATCTATAGAGGAAGATCGTCGTCTCCGGTGAGGCGGCTGGATTTCAAATCCAGTTGGGGCTGCCAGCAGTCCCGGGCAGGTTCGACTCCTGTGATCTTCCGCCACTCAAGTTCAATACACCTCCACAAAGCTCAAGTAATCCCTTATAATACCTGCTATTGATACACTTTCCAGTCTCCTGATGTCAACCAAGGTCAACCTACATCAATAGGTTTTTGGGGGCATATCAGGGGGCACTGAAAATCAACCCCAAAATGAGGTGCCCCCAATGACATTAACTGCCCGTCAGGTAGAGACTGCAAAGCCTAAAGAGAAGTCATATAAACTCTTTGATGGTGGTGGTTTATACCTTGAAGTTACAGCAAAAGGCTCACGCTACTGGAGAATGAAGTATCGCTTTGGTGGTAAAGAAAAGCGATTAGCTTTTGGTGTTTTTCCTACTGTGACACTTGCTGAAGCTCGTGAAATGAGAAACCAAGCAAAAAAGGTACTCGCTGCTGGTGGAGATCCGGGAGAAGTCAAAAAAGAAGAGAAGGCGATTCAAAAGCTCAGTACAGGAAATACTTTTGAAGCCATTGCTCGTGAATGGCATAAATCGAAAGCTGATCGCTGGTCACTGCGTTATCGCGACGAAATCATTGATACCTTTGAAAAGGATATCTTTCCTTATATCGGTAAACGCCCAATAGCAGAAATCAAGCCGTTAGAGCTACTGGAAACGCTGCGTAAGATGGAGAAACGCGGAGCCTTAGAGAAGATGCGCAAAGTCCGCCAGCGCTGCGGTGAAGTTTACAGATATGCAATCATCACTGGTAGAGCGGAATACAATCCCGCTCCTGATCTGGCAACAGCACTGACCCCGCCGAAGAAACAACACTTCCCGTTCTTAACCGCCGAAGAGTTGCCGTATTTTCTGAGGGATCTAGCTGGTTATACAGGCAGCGTGATCACCAAAACAGCGACTAAAATTATTTTGCTAACAGCGGTTAGAACACAGGAGCTACGTTTTGCTCGTTGGCAGGATATTGATTTAGAAAAAGGAATTTGGGAGATACCTGCTGAAGTGATGAAGATGAAGCGACCGCATGTTGTACCGCTATCAAAACAAGTGATCGAGTTATTTAATTCACTCAAGCCACTATCAGGGCATTATGAGCTTGTATTTATAGGTCGGAACGACCATAGAAAGCCGATCAGCAAAGAAAGTGTGAATCAGGTTATTGAGTTGTTGGGGTATAAAGGAAGGCTAACAGGACATGGCTTCCGCCACACGATGAGCACAATTTTGCATGAGAAAGGATTTAATTCAGCATGGATTGAGACACAGCTCGCACATATCGATAAGAATGCGATTCGTGGAACGTATAATCATGCTCAGTATATGGATGGACGCAGAGAAATGATGCAGTGGTATGCTGATTACATGGATGAGTTGGAGGGGTGTTTGGATAATGTGGTTAGTGTGAGTTTTTAGTGATAATTAGCCATCTTTATGGTTAGAGGTAAAGATGGCTATTTGGTGAAGTGATTGTGGCTAATTATTACGGTTCATTTTTTATCACTGGATTAATAAGACTTCTGGTGCGCCATCTATTGCCATTGACTAAGGCTTCAAATGTAGAGCTCCCTGATAATGTTAAATCGTTAGCAGAGTTAGATAAATATTGTCAGTATTATGTTATAATAATCTGCTGTATTGTATCGGTTCATCTGTTTTTAAATAAAAGAATAGAGGTTTATAAATAACTGAATATAAATGAACAAATATTAATTATTAGGTTTGTGATACTAATAGACAAAATGAAACGTAGTAGTTTTTTGATTAAATCACATTGGTCACTGAATAACTGGAATTTTTCATCTTCTTCTTTCATTTGAATTTTATTTAATTCTGTTTTTAGCCTATTATGTAAACCAAAAAACTCATTTTTCGTTATTTTAATAAAGTTAATTTGAAATTTTACAGTGTAGTATGTTGTGAATAAAACAAACAAAGCAACAAGGAATGAGCCACTGTTAATTAATATTTGGTTGAGGCTGTCATTTCCAGTGCTTTTAATAGAACTAAAAGTTAAAACTGTTGATGCGGGGATCGCAAGTGCTCGTGTTAATGACTCATTTAATACAGAGTTTACCTTTGATAAGTAATCTCTGTATTTTTCTTCATATTCTTTTCTAATTTTATCAAAACTAAATCCTACAGCAAAAGTATGATAGTTATCCTCAAATTTTTCCACAAAGGTTGGGAATTTTTCTATTATTGTCTTAAGTCTATTTTTTATTTCTTTATTTGATGTGAAATAATAAATTGTATTTGATAGTATTTTTCTTTTTTCTTCACTGTGTTCTTTGGTACTCATTAGCTTAATGAATTTTGTATATCCATCTAAATCATAATTTAAATCTGATATTTCATAATTAAGTGTAATTAAAGATTTTTTTAATCCTAAAAAAGTACATGAATTTGCATCCGAGTCATCTGCGGACCTAGCTAAGATTTCCCATATCTTTCCTATCTGTATGTAGTGAAATATTCTTGGATTGCTTTGTTCGTTAGGGTAAATGACCAATTTGTCATTCTCAATAGAAAGTAATAAAAAATATTCTGGGGCTATAGGGGATAAAGAAATGGCTTCATCTATATCTTTATAAACTGATATTCCTTTCGCTCTCAAATTCTGCAAGTCAATAACAATAATTACATTGAAATTTTTTTCAAAATACTTTTCGTTAAATTTTGATATATCAACGAGTTCTAAATTTAAATCATTTCTTCCTTCAATTTGAAGAACGGAGCTGAAGAGGTTCTCTTCTTTTTGTTGATAAAGGAAGTTATAGTTTTCTTTATTTAATAAAATATGACCATGAGCAATGTTTTCATCAATATGAATATCATTTAGTTTTTCAAGGAGATTCTTTATTTGATGGAGTTTTTTTAATGAATCATTACTCATATATATCCCGTCTAACTTTAGTTATCTTTTTTTTCTAGTTCAACTTTCAACTCAATAGGGATCTCTGTGAAAAGCAATCCTTTTTCGGTATAAAACACTTTAGAATTCAATAAGTCTGAATCAAAGCTTATACTCATTTTTTTGGTTTTACCCTTGTATCTTATTAGCCCTCGTAGCTCTGATTTATCAATGCTGACTTCTGAACTTAAATTATAAGGCTCATTTTGAACTATTGTGAGTAAATAATCATCATGTTCAGGGAATAGATATTTTCCCAGATGTTCAATGTTTATTTTTCCTTCACTATCAATATGTTCTCTGCAATATGAGTTTGCATCTGCTAGTTTTTCATTAATTAGGTCAATATTATTATCAAATAACTGAGTACAGCATTGCCTAATAGCTTTAACTAAGGTTGAAGTTTCAACTTTAGCTGCTGTGAATTCTTTGCAGCCAATAAACTTAGCGAAATAATCCCTCATTTCAGTATTTCTTCCAACTCGAAATGAGATATATCTTTGAGCTAACCCCTCATTCCAAGCTGTTAAATTTATTCTGGCTCCAAGATGGAGTTTATCTAAATCTAAACGTTCTATATATTTGAAAGATAGGTTATCTAAAATCATTCCTTTAGTTTCTTGTAGCGTGACGATAGATAGAAACTGGCAACCATTACTCTCATAGTGAAAAAAAACAATGTAACCGGGTTTAGCTGCTTTTGCTGCCCCTTGATTTAATTCATCTAGTAACAAGTATGACATTTCAATTGTCATTTTTAGAAAATCAGTAAATATATTAATAGGTTGATGGTTACGTTGTAGAGTTTGTTCAAACTTAGTTATTCCACCTTCGCTATCAAAAAAACCAGATTTTAATCCTGTTTTATTGAAAAGATTTAATAATGTTGAAACTACTTCTTCAGTCATCTCATCCAGATCATTTTCAGTAGATCTAGGGTTTAAGGCCGCATGCTTACTGGAATCTCGGGTAAATTGATGAACAATAAATTTTTTTAGTTTTGCCATTTTTCTATCCATATTAAAAATATATAGCATTTGCCTAAATCGAATATCGGCTCTTGCTCACTTCCATAATTCTTATTAATTATTAAATAGTATAAGAAAATTTATTTATTATATCTATGGTAAGAATATGCGGAAGTTAACAATATGATAATATTATTTATTTTAAATATTCTATATTAGAATTGAACATATTCGATTTGACGCATGTGTTTTTTAGGTATAATTTAAAGAAAAGACTGAAGAGGTACACATGGAACCATTACAACTGTTTAAAATTTTAGGTGACCAAACCAGATTGGATATCGTATTGCTTTTGAAAGCATCTGGTGAGCTATGTGTCTGTGATATCTATACGGCCTTGAATTTATCGCAACCAAAGACTTCTCGACATCTGGCAATGCTTAGAGAGTCGGGTCTTTTGCTCGATTCAAAGCATGGTAAATGGGTTCATTATCGATTATCTCCAGCATTACTACCGTGGGTGAAAAGTATCATTGATGTCACCTATGCCACAGAGAAAAATAGAGTTGCAGATTTGCTTAAGAGTCTAGAGACAAAAGAGTCTGCGAGTAGTTGTTCCGCATAAAATTTTTTAAATTAACATATATGAAAAAACATATATAAGGTTGAGGTATGAAAAAACTAGAAGTCTTTGACCCAGCGTTATGTTGTAGCTCTGGTGTTTGTGGAACCGAAGTCGATCAAGCATTGGTAGACTTCGCAACAGATGCGGATTGGTTAAAAAAACAAGGGGCAAATATAAGGCGTTTTAATTTAGCACAAGAGCCTATGGAGTTCGTTAACAACACAAAAGCAAAAACATTTTTGGAAACCACAGGTGCCGAGTCACTTCCACTATTGATTCTTGATGGTGAGATTGTGCTGACTGGTCGATACCCAAAACGACATGAGCTAGCCAGATGGTTTGGTATCCGACCGAATATTGAAAAAGCTGAAAGTGTTAAATCGTGTTGTGGTAATGGTAAAACGTGTTGTTAACAGGAGCAATAAAATGAAATTTTTAGATAACACACCTAATTATTTATTTTTTACTGGAAAAGGTGGGGTGGGTAAAACCTCTATTTCCTGTGCGACCGCAATTAAGTTGGCTGAAAAAGGGAAAAAAGTCTTACTGGTGAGCACTGATCCAGCTTCTAACGTTGGGCAAGTATTCTCTCAATCAATAGGCAACAATATTAAGCCAATAACATTGGTTCCAAATCTATTTGCTATTGAAATAGATCCTCAAACCGCAGCCGAAGAATATCGAAACAAAATTATTAATCCAATCAAAGAAAGTTTACCTGAAGCGGTAATTCAAAGTATTACGGAACAGCTATCAGGTGCCTGTACAACAGAGATTGCAGCTTTCGATGAATTTACTGGATTGTTAACTAATACCGAAATTACGGGGCAATTTGACCATATCATTTTTGATACCGCACCAACGGGGCATACCATCCGTTTATTACAACTCCCGAGTGCGTGGAGTGATTTTATTAGTGACAATCCTGATGGTGCGTTATGTTTAGGGCCAATGTCTGGTCTTGATAAACAACGTGAGCAGTACAGCATGGCGGTGGAAGCGTTGAGTGATAAATCACTAACAAGACTAGTCTTGGTTGCACGACCTCAGTCTGCCGCATTGAGGGAAGTCGCTAGAACCTATAGCGAGTTGTCATCTCTGGGTATCAAAAATCAGCAATTGATTGTCAATGGTGTTTTCCCTAAAACGGCGGTGACTGAAAATGATAAGTTATCCCATGCGCTCTACTCTCGTGAACAAGCGGCATTAGAGTCTATGCCTGAAGTATTACGCTCGTTACCTATCGATATTCTTTATTTACAAAATATCAATATGGTGGGTGTCGATGCACTGAAGCAGTTGTTATCTAATGACTTATCACAAGTTCCAACTATTACCCCGACAAAACAACCTATTTTTTTACCTACCTTGTCAGAACTGGTTGGCGAAATATCTCAGCAACAGCATGGGCTGATTATGTTAATGGGCAAAGGTGGTGTAGGGAAAACAACGATTGCGGCATCAATCGCAGTTAAATTGGCAGAAAAAGGGCTTGATGTACATCTGACCACATCTGACCCAGCCGCGCATATTGAATCAACCCTCGATGGTGTTTTACCCAATCTTCAAGTTAGCCGAATTGACCCTATCGCTGAAACTGAGCGTTATCGTAATTATGTCTTAGAAACCAAAGGGAAAGATTTAGATGAAGAGGGGCGCGCATTACTTGAGGAAGATTTACGCTCTCCATGCACAGAAGAAATTGCGGTATTTCAGGCTTTCTCTCGCATCATTAGAGACGCGGGTAAACGTTTTGTCGTCATGGATACTGCGCCGACCGGGCATACATTATTACTTCTAGATGCGACAGGAGCATACCATAAAGAAATTGCTAAAAAAATGGGCGAAAAAGGCCATTATTTAACGCCGATGATGCAATTACAAGATCCTGAACGAACCAAAGTTATTATTACGACACTCGCTGAAACTACGCCTGTGCTTGAGGCGGAAAACTTACAAAATGATTTAATACGGGCAGATATACATCCGTGGGCGTGGGTGATCAATAACAGTCTATCTATCACGGAAACAACATCACCATTGTTACTTTCAAGAGCAGAGCAGGAAGTCGCTCAGATTGAAAAGGTGACATCAACATTGGCAAAACGTGTTGCTATTGTTCCTTTGCTTGAAACAGAGCCTGTGGGGATATCTGCATTAAGTCAGCTCGCAGAGTAAGTTTTATTTTCTAAAAATAAAAGGTGCGGAAAAGCACCTTTTAAATGAGGTTGCTATGTTGATTGCCGCATTAATATTTATTTTAACGATCACCTTTGTTATATGGCAGCCTAAAGGGCTGGGTATTGGCTGGAGTGCTACAGCAGGGGCTGTATTGGCACTGATCTTTGGTGTGATCAGTTTTCAAGACATTCCGATAGTTTGGAACATTGTTTGGAATGCCACGGCGACATTTGTTGCCGTCATTATCATTAGCCTACTTTTAGATGAAAGTGGTTTCTTTGAATGGGCTGCATTACATGTTGCCAAGTGGGGTGGGGGTAAAGGAAAACTGTTATTCAGTTATATCGTGTTACTTGGCGCAACGGTTGCGGCCTTATTTGCCAATGATGGCGCAGCATTGATATTAACGCCCATTGTGATTGCGATGTTATTGGCGCTTGGTTTCAACAAAGGCACGACATTAGCATTTGTCATGGCTGCTGGGTTTATTGCAGATACGGCGAGCTTGCCGCTGATTGTTTCTAACCTCGTGAATATCGTTTCTGCGGACTTCTTTAATATTGGATTTACTGAATATGCATCGATTATGGTGCCAGTGGATATTGCTGCAATTATTGCAACATTAGCGATGCTGCATTGGTTTTTTCGCAAAGATATTCCTAAACAATATGATGTTACCAAACTGAGTGAACCGACTTTAGCCATTAAGGACATGACAACGTTTAAAGCAGGTTGGCTTGTATTGGCACTGCTACTTATTGGTTTCTTTGTCTTAGAACCATTAGGTATTCCAGTGAGTGCAATTGCGGCTATTGGCGCCTTAATTCTTTGGGTGATTGCAGCCAGAGGCCATACGATTAATACCAAAAAAGTATTACGTGGGGCACCGTGGCAAATCGTCATTTTCTCTTTAGGTATGTATTTGGTTGTTTATGGTTTAAGAAATGCAGGGCTAACCGATTATCTTTCTGAAACGCTCAATTACCTTGCTGATAAAGGGTTATGGGCAGCAACTCTAGGCACTGGATTTATTACTGCATTTTTATCATCAATAATGAATAACATGCCAACGGTATTAATTGGTGCTCTATCCATTGAAGGAAGTGAAGCGTCAGGATTAATTCAACAAGCAATGGTTTATGCCAATGTGATTGGTGCCGATTTGGGGCCAAAAATTACGCCAATTGGTAGCTTAGCTACATTGTTGTGGTTACATGTTTTATCGCAAAAGAACATGACCATTACATGGGGATACTATTTTAAAACAGGGATTATCATGACTATCCCTGTGCTCATTGTCACTCTCGTTGCTTTAGTACTTCGACTTTCACTGTTAAATTAAAGGTAACCCCATGAATGAGATCACTATCTATCATAACCCCAATTGTGGCACTTCTCGTAATACCCTTGCCATGATCCGCAATAGTGGTATTGAGCCGACGATTATTTATTACCTAGAAACACCTCCGACTAAGGATGTGTTAGTGAAACTTATCGCCGATATGAAAATCACAGTCAGCGAATTACTACGGAAAAATGTTGAGTCCTATGAGCAATTAAATTTAGAGAATAACCTTTATTCCGATGAGCAATTGATCGATTTTATGTTGCAATACCCGATACTGATTAATAGGCCGATTGTTGTCACTCCGCTAGGCGTCAAGTTGTGTCGGCCTTCAGAGGTAGTGCTAGACATATTACCTAATCAGCAACAAAGTGAATTTATCAAAGAAGATGGTGAAGTTATCGTAGATAAACAAGGGATCAAGATAAAGTAAATGGCTCTTTGAAATCAATGTTCTTGGTTAATGCTTATCAGTGACATTCTCCGCAGGAATGCACCAAATCCCCTCATGGCATTTCGAGCAGCATTTTTTATTGTGTGTAAAATAGTCACGGCACTGGACACAAAACCAATCCGTGACCTTTAAAATTGGTGAAACTGACCGAACGTGTGTGTTCAGCCGATGCTTATCTTGCAGGTGCTTGAGCTTACTGATAACCAGTGGGCAGTCTTCCGCTGTTTGAGGCTCTGAATGGGTAAACCATGACTCCGTCGGTGTCTTATGTAATGTGACAGGCTTACCGCAGTGAGAACAGTAATAATTTTCTCGTGAATAACTCGGTTCCTGAGCGGCTCCCGCGAATCGATTGTTTTGTGTTAAAGCGAGAGACATTTTGATTTCATGTAATTTAAGCATGGGTGTAATCCTTCTGGACAATTAATATTAAATACCCTGAGTATCTAAAACTCAGGGTGGTATCGGTTACTCATCTTTAAAATACGAATGGCGCAGAGCATGCGCCTGTATTGGTATAGAAGGAGGTTCGTGTATTTAAGGCATACCGAGTCTCAAACGCACTCAATCGTGTCCGGTGCGGTTTAAGGGAAGTTGATGGTCAACGGTTAGGCGTGATGTATAAGATGTGCGGTAATGCGTACAGGTGGTTTAAGAGCCAAGGGTAACGCTAGGCTCCTCTCGATTCATCAATACGTGCTTGTAGCCATTGTACGACTTCACTTTTTAACCAGCGCGACATACGACCAAACTTGATTGGTTTTGGGAACTCTCCCTCTTGGATTAACTTATAGAACCACTTATCCGTTAACCCTGTTAGTGTGATGATAAATTTCATGTCAATGAATTGGTCATCAAGTAATGCAATATTTTCAGTTTGCGTGCTCATGGTAAAACTCCTGTTTTTAACGTGGGTAAAAAGCAGGAGCGATATCGAAAAGGTTGATGTGGATATCACTCCACATCATTAACCGGATGTGTAAAAAATAATTTGTCTGTTAACTACCGACGTTTTCTTGGTTTGATTTCTCCTCGCCAAAAGGTGCGTTTGAGTTCAGGCACAGCCAGACGGATCCATGCGTCGGCTTTACATAAATACCTTACCGCATTGAACAATCCTTTCTTCAGATAAGCATTACCTCGAGGTAATAGTCCAATACCCAGTTCACGATATCTTTCTTTTTGGTAATTACAGTTAAAGTACAGGCCTGCCATGTCCGTAATACGTTCTTGCCAGAGTTCACCAATGAGTTTGCCCAGCGTGATATCCTGCCTCACTTTCTGACCGTTAAAGAAAAACAAGGCGTGGTAATGGAAGCCTTTTTCCATACCGAATTCTAATTTCAAGATATACCCAACACAGTGTGAAAAGAGTGGGTTGCTATTAATGGCTTTGTATAGGGCTTGGCGATGCTGGCGAAGGTGATGAGCTTTGACTCTATGGCAAATACCACTTTTGTAAGACAGGTCTACACGCACAACTAACAGTTTGGAGTAACGTTGATACAACGAATCAATGTACTGCTGAGCCCGTCGGTAGTTCTTCTGAGCACCTTGCTCGAAGGCACGAACTTGCTTTTTGTAGTCAGGGCTCTTTAACGTGCTTTGGAACTCACGGAAGGCCTCGTTAAGGCACTGAAGGTGTTCAGGGGTATCCACCAGCCAGTATTTATCTTTGTCTGTGAGTATGTCGCTTAGGCGGTATTTGTTAACAAGAGACACCAAGAGCGCAAGAGTGGGATGCAAGTGCTGTATTTGCGATATTTTCATTGATTGAATGTAACGGGTGAACTTGAGCGTTTCTAAAAAGAGCTCACCTTTGGAGGATGCAGAGGTGAGCTGCAAACTAGGGTTATTAGGTGACAAGGGAATGCCTTCATATAAATCTAATTTATGATTTAGCCGCTTTGTGAGTCGATTTAGGTTATCCATAAGAAGAGACACCAACTCCCGCAGTGAGTGGTCTCGAGTGAGCGTTAAACGGTCATTTTCAAAAACAGTAGAGAGAACAACTTGATTTAAGTGAAGTGCGCGATTTGTCATTTTATTTGCCTGTGATCGAATAAAGGTTCGTATCATCAGGCAGGGGAGTTATTTTTAATTTTTTACAGGTCTAGATGTGAATAATGCTGATTTAGGTAAAATCAGCATGGAGTTGTATTGCTTATGCGTAATGTTTTTCAGTGACAATTGAGCATGGTTTTACATGTTCTCATTCTTCTGTAGTTAACATGATTGTGAATGGGTCAAGATAAACAAGAGACATACTGATTAACTCATTAATAATAAACAATCCTAGAAGCTGAGCTCGGGTTTTAATGTTTAATGAATGGTTATGCTTGGGGTTATCATACCTATTTTTTGATTTTAGGTACTTTTCATATGCTTTAAGTTAGTGCTTTTTTGTTTTAATATATTGAAATTAATCATCTTATAATCAATCTGTCTATATGTGTGTAAGACATGAGATATGACATAAAAACAACGTAAATTGTGACGTAATAGAGACTAATTAAAGACAAAATAATCTACACTATTACTACGTAGTTCTTTAAGGGGTGGTTTATGTCTAATCAGGATAAATACTTAAAAATAAGCAATGACAGAGAACGGTATTTTTATAGTTCTTACATTTCAAAAATGTTGAATATTCAATTCATGGAGGCCCGGCCACGGAGTGAAAGAGAGCTTAATAAAGCCATAAAAAATAAGCTGGAAGATACGACAGAGCGTGTACGGTTCATTCGTGAGGCGAAAGACGAATTTAGTTGTAAAGTTATACAGAATGAAGCTTTTGATTGGATTAAATCCAATGATCGATGTGCCTTTTTTATTCTCTACTACATCGATAATTTTTTAACGAAAGACGATATTTTTGCTATTCGTAATCATCGAGATCGAGGCATGTATCGAACATCTGAATATGAGCGTGTCGATTACCCCAATCCATTGAGTAAGTATAAGCAAGGTTTACCAGCATCCCCTAATAATGTAAAAGATGCATTAAATAATATTATGTATTTTTTTGATTTACTGGATTCTTCAATAGAAAAGAAAATTGAAGTTCTTGAGTATTTGAAGCAGGAATGGATGTCAATTAAGGATACAAACTACTTGTCATGGATTGATGAACGTAATCCAGCGCAGATGGAATGGGCAAAAAATTACATTGAAAAGTCTCATTTGTTTTATCTATGGACTCGCTCAGACGTTTATACATTTGCAAGTGAATACGTGAAGTTAGTTGGGTATTTTGATGTTAGTTTTGATGTATCGCCGGATTCAAAAGAGCTACTGATCATTAAAATGAAAAAAGCGTGGTCACAAGAAAACTATCGAAGCCAAATATCGGAAAAGAAAGTGCTGAACACATATTTAGACAAAGATGTGAAAGATAAGTTATCAAGATTAGCTAAACGGCACAGAATGAAAATCAACGAGTATTTAACTTATCTAATTGAAAAAGAAGATGAATAAGTAAAGTTCATTATGATTCGATTTTTTTTCACATATATATTATTCAATTGATAATGATTTCAGTTATTTTATTTATATATCAATAAGTTAAATTTAATTCGTGACACACCCTGTCATTTCCCTTCATTTCTCTCTCGAAAAAAAGTCAAATAGCCGGACATAACCTGTCCGGTGAGGTTGTTATCGTGGTGTTCTCTTTTTCAAGCTAGGGAATAACACTGATGGCAACTTACCGATTAGATACCGATTTAGCGTTTTTACGTGAATGCAGCAATGAAGAACTGGGCTTGCTTGTGTCTGTACTGACTCACGACAGCAAAGACGGACAAAAGCGTTGGACTGAAACCTTAACCAGTTCACCTGAATATCAACTCTATCACCCTGAGCACCAGCAATACTGGATGTCGATTGCGGCAGAGTTGCAAGCCTTTGGGGCCAACAGCTTGATGAGTCTCGTCCGAGGCAATAAGGGCGTGTTGTACCGTGAAATCTTACAGGATGTCTGTGACCACCTTGATGTCAATTATCCGAAGGCCGGAAATACCGAAACCTTGGAATTAAATTTGTTATTGAAAGTGTTAGAAAAAAGCTTAAATGAGTTGACCACGGAACAGCTACAAACTTTTTCCCGTGACATGCAACTTAACCTCACTAACCCAACACCCCAACTGATTTTGATTGCTGTTCAAGCGGCTATCCGTACATCGGGCATTGCCGCGCTGGAAGTGGCCACACTCTCAGCCATTGGCGTGATTAATGCGCTCGGCGGGGTTGCCACCCTCGGTACACTCTTTGCCGCACACCGAGCACTTTCCTTAATTGCGGGTCCGATTGGTCTTGCGGTGAGCTCTGCATGGCTTGTCGCTGACCTAGCGGGGCCAGCTTATCGCGTTACCGTTCCCGCCTGCATCATTGTGGCGTACTTACGACAAAAGGCCTTATCGCAATAAGGCTCATCACTCCCATTCTATCCGCTTGCCGGAGCTATTTTAATAAGGACAACATCATGTCGACTTCTGTGTCTCGCCATGACCGGCTTGCGTCTCGGTTGGCGTTTATTATTAGTCAATTATTTCGTGGAGAAACCGTTTATTTATCCGAGCTGTCAGAAGAGCTCAATGTCTCGACTCGTACCCTACGGCGTGACTTTAATGAGCGCCTTCAGTATTTAGATTTGGAATATCACCAAGGTGGCTATCGACTGGCTGCATCGCAACGCCCCTTTCGTACCGATAAGGACATACTGCGCTTTGCCGCCATTACGCATATTACCTCACTGTTTCCGGCTTTAGACAGGAAGCTGTTAACGGTTCTGCTCGACCCGACAATTGATTCACCGTTCATTGTCTATCATACGCCTCCTGAGCAGCGTCCCTCGCTGTTCGGGGGCTTTTATATCCTCACACAAGCCATTGTAAAACGGCGTTTACTGCAATTTACCCACCAAGGAAAAAACATCACGAACGTTGCCCCGTACAAGTTGATTTATTACCACGGTCATTGGTATCTCACTGCCGATATCGCGCAGCACATTCATGTCTTTGATGTGATGGCGCTGCAAGATGTGGTCATGACAGCGCGGGGCTTTCGTTATCGTGAAGACCTCAATCAGCGGTTATGTGAAGAGGCGTTTATTCAAGCCTTGCCCCATTACCAATATATTCAATCACTCGTTAAACTATAAGGCATTAAGATGAAAGCTATTTTTTATACCGTTTGCATCAGCAGCGCACTTTTGCTGGGATGTGATGATGCAACCTCAACTCCTGCTAAGACTGTTTCCCAAGACATTTTGCGTGTTCAAGGATTGATTTATGATTACGACCGCAGTGTTACGCTCGGCGGTGTACTCAACCATCGTAAAGATTGTGTTTCGCCAACATGGGAAACCTTAACGGATGAACAAGAAAGGCCCTTGGTAGTCTATAAGTGTCAGTTAGCTGAAGGGGCATTACAAACCGCGATTAACCACGATTTAAATAATTGGTATCAAACAGCAATAGACGGTATGACTAAACTCATACCGCGTTTTGCCAATGCGGAAACACCGAAAACAGATTCAACCCTTGAGGAGCAGAGGCTTACACAGGTTTTACAGGTCATCACAACACTGTCTCAACAGGACTGGTCACTACTCCGTGGCAATGTTGACCAGCCCTATGCAATGACGACACCGATTGCATTTAATGCCGGTTATACCCCGTCAGAGGAAGCCGAGCGCCAGCTTAAAGCGTGGAATGCGTTAACGGAGACATTGAATGACCACGCCCCTGTTGTTGGCTTGTATTTATTGCCGTGGTTAAACCAAACGGAAAATGTCGAGGCAACGCTCCGGAAAAAGGTCTCTGAGCTTCAGCAACGCAATACCAATGCACTAACACAATTTAAAAACCAGCAAAATGAAGGGGTTCAAATCACGGAGCAATACATCACAGACCTAAAACGTGCACAGCAAAATGCACACGACTGGTCAATCACCCAAGTTTTTATTTGGAGCCTCGTTAACCCTGAAAAGCCTGTTTTAACCCATGTTCTGTATAACCTAGAGGATAAACAAGGGCGGGAGGATTTTACCCCTATGATGGAAAAAACATTAAGCCGTTTAGCAAGAACGGATGCCGTCGCATGGGCGTACCAAGGTAAGCTTGAAACACCTCAAATTATTAACGGAATAGCGAAAGCGTTATTTTACTACCAAACACAATCCTTTCAAAAACCGGATATCGCCCGATATCAATACTGAGTTTTCACACACTATTCGGCGTTCACGTTCAGTGAACGCCTGACTAAAGGGTAATCTATGTCCATTTTTAAACTTATCGCCACCTCTGTGAGCGTTGTGACACTGGTGTCTATCACCTACTACGCCCAGAAGACGGTCAATGAGCAACTTACGCTTGAAGGCGAGTATTCTGATGCAGAAATTCAAGCGGCTCGACTTGGGGCGACGCTAGCCTGTACCACGTTATTAGGAGGAGCCATTGAGCGACTGCTTAATGGGTTATTTAGCGACAATTAAAATTCATCTATTTCAATGTAATAACAGCATAACGGCAGGCCAACAGGTCTGCCTTTTTTATTTCATCCTATTCACAAAAGGGCTTTCTTATGACACTTGAACCCATCATCGCAACAGCCATTTCCAACCACCAGCGCACGCATTTTTGGCAAACCTACTTTGGCACAGTTAAAGGCTTCGCCACATTTGAAGTGGTCATTTTCACTATCATGGGCCAGTTCTGTGATGAATATACAGGTGGCTATTGGGAGTACTGCACCTTACCCAACGGTGGCGCATTTATTTATCCTGATTTGGGCCCCGAAAAATTAACACTGTTCAATATGCACAATGGCAATGAGGCGGTATTGAGCCCTGAAGCGGCAGGTGTCGCTGTCTGCTTGATGCTGTATAGCCAGTGGTCATTTAGAACGGAAAGTGAGCTGCTAGTTGAGCGTTTCTACCAACTTCGTGATTACACCATTCAACATCCTGAAAGTTCAGCCATTTTCCATCTAATCGATTAAATCTCACTTACTTCACTCTTTTAGTTTTACCTATCTACTTTATTTTCAAGGAAATTAATTATGACCCGTTTAGCCTCCCGCTTTGGTGCTGCGAATAGTATTCGTCGTGACCGCCCATTAACGATTGAAGAGTTATTTCGCACAGTACCCAGTGTGTTTTCAGAAGAAAAACATGAATCTCGTAGCGAAAAGTACACTTATATTCCTACTATTACCTTACTCGATAGTTTACAGAAAGAAGGTTTTTACCCGTTCTTTGCATGCCAAACTCGTGTGCGAGATGACAGCCGTCGTGATCATACTAAGCATCTGTTACGGCTGAGACGCCATGACCAAATTACGGGCAGCCAAGTGCCTGAAATCATCTTGCTCAATAGTCATGATGGGTCGAGTAGCTATCAAATGTTGCCGGGTCTATTTAGAGCGGTATGTCAAAATGGTTTAGTTTGTGGAGATACCTTTGGTGAAGTGCGTGTCCCCCATCTATGTTAATTTCTCAACTATGTATAGTTAGCTCGCGGAGCTATTGTCGACCCCTATAGTTTATTGACCTGGAGCCGACAATTGATTTGCATAGTTACAGCGTTTTCAGAAAGTTGAGTAGATCATCTGATGCCCGGAATCGCTTGAATGTTGTGTCTGGTGCATCAAGGCGAGAAAGCACCTCTTCCTTCATCTGCAAGTTGGCTTCGACATAGCGATGCGTCGTATTCACGCTTTCGTGACCAAGCCATAGAGCAATGAGATTGAAGGAGACACCACTTTGCAGAAGGTGCATGGCGGTCGTATGCCTGAGGACATGTGGTGACACTCGCTTGGTCTTCAGACTGGGTTGAGTGGCTGCTGCACGATTGACTGCAAGTGCTAAACGTTGTGCCACATTAGCTCGCGTCATTGGTTGCCCCGATCTGGCAGGAAGCAATGCCGCATCACCGTGCATGTTCTGATTGGTTCGCAACCATGCCCGTATAATTCCAACCGTGGATTTCCATAATGGTATCGATCTCTTACGTCGCCCTTTTCCATTCAGATGAACGCATGCGCTTCCATCAAGCACGACATCAACAACACGTATATTGATTACCTCAGACACTCGAGCCCCCGTGTTATAGATAATCGTAAACAGCAAGTGATCGCGCTGTGAGGTCCAGTCATCACCAGGGGCACCGAGTATGGCGATGATTTCTGGGCGAGTTAAGTGGCCGATTAGTGGCTGATCAAAGCGTTTCATTGGTACATTGAGTGCCCGTTCTACCGTGTGTAACGCGGTAATGTCTCGTCGGCCAGCAAACCTGAGAAACGTTCGTAGGGCAGTCAGGCGAAGGTTGCGGCTTCGTACCGTATTCTGACGTTCTAACTCCAGATTATCCAAAAACTTCAAGATGAGATCTGGCGTGATATCTTCCAACTTCATGGCTACTGGTTGTCTGTGCAACTGCGAAGTTGCAAACTCAAGAAATAGCTTGAGCGCATCCCGATAACAGGCGATTGTTTGCGGACTGAGAGCCCTTTGCGCCACCAGGTATTCAGTAAAAAACTGCTGCACAATTTCCGGGAAACTTGATTGCTTAGACATCGATTTACGCATCATTCACCTCCGGCATACACATTTCGAATTGCTTTGCCGAAGCCGCCATCAGCTCCGGAACCGCCTGTAGATACCAGTAAGTCTCCGCTATGCTGGCATGCCCTAAATAAGTCGATAGTGACAGCATCTCATGAGCAACATCGATCCCTTGTTGTTGCCACAGAATAATCCGCCTGACCACAAATGAATGCCGTAGATCGTGGATACGTGGTGCATGATGAGTACCATGATTAACCCAGCCCAATTCCCGGCGTAATGCCCGGAATACCTGACAAACTTGTTGTCCGCCTAATCGTTTTCCTAATACATCGGCGCGTAATCCGATGAAAAAATAAGCATCTTCATCTGATGCTGCCCTCGTTAATTTACGTTGGTTCAGGTATTGATGTAATGCCTTGCTCGTACTCGGGTGCAACACGATTGAACGTGATTTTCCAAACTTGGTTCTCCGGATTATCAATATGCTCCTACGTAAGTCTACATCGCTAATGCGAAGTGACAGAGCCTCAGAAATACGCAATCCAGTGCTTGCGAGAAGGCCAAAGAGTGTCTCGTAGAGCAGACCTCGTATGCTGTTGTGCGGGCCCAACCTCTTCGCCGCAGCCAACAGATCCTCGATCTCTTGCTCACTGTAGATATGCGGCGTTCCGCGCTCTGGTTTTCGTCCGCAGACCGAGCCATCTGGCACCTCGTGTTCCGGTTCTGAGAATTGCAACCAGCGCATGAAGGTACGCAAATATTTCAGGCGACCGTGGGCCATGCTAATGGGCACAGCTTCGGTAAACCGGCCTTTTGATGCCCATTCTGTCATCAATTCAAGAGTTAATGGCCCTTGATGATTGGCTCGCTGTACGTATCGTGCAAAGCTACGTAAACAATAACTGGCATGACTCATTTCGAAGCCGAGATACCGTTTTTCAGAAAGATAACATTCAACTTGTATGGTCAGATCGCCCATCATATCTGGCCCCCTGCAGTATCCATGTCAAAAAAGCCCGGCCACGGCAGAGCTACGTGTGCAAGATTACGACTGTCGAGTTTGGCATAAATGCGTGTGGCATTTAACGAGCGGTGACGCAAAATATCAGCAATGTCTTTAATCGACGCACCAGTCGCAAGCAACCTGTTGGCCATCGTGTGACGCAGTAAATGGGCACTGGTGTACTGAAGCCCGGCACGCGTATATACCTGGCGTATAGCGATACTGACTACCGATCTACTAATGGGACGTTCACGAGGTGTTTTATGGCTGGCAAAGACCTCCCGATGCAGGGTCTTCGGTCTGCCGTTCTGTAGGTAGGCAGCGATGGCATTGCCTGTAGTTACGGGCAGAGGCATTACATCGTCCCGGCGGCCTTTTGTCCGACGCAGGGTGATTGTTCCGCTCACCCAATCAATATCATCCAGGCTCAGGCGGGCGATTTCACCAATACGAAGGCCGAGATCCAGAGCACAGCGCACCATGGCATCAGCACGCAATCCAATAGGATCTGTTTGCCCAAGTGAGTTTAGCAGCTGTTCAATTTCGTCGGTGCTGAGTGACTTAGGTAAAGATGCCTGCTGCCAGTTAGCCGGATTTGCAAGGGCGCCAATCAAAACATACAAATCATCCTTTTGCATTATACGCCACCGGAAATAGCCACGCAGACTGGACACAACGAGGCTAAAGCTTACCGGTGTTCTATAGACATTAGCCTGTGAGGCAAGAAAATCACGAACATGTGCGGGGGTGAGCGTGGATAAATTGATGGCACCATCGTTGAATTTATCGCGAAGAAATCTGCCAACAATTCGTATGGAAGTCTCCCGAGTACTTCGCGCGAATCCACGGGCTTGTAGTAAATAGTCGTCAAAACGGCGTAACTCTACAGCCACTGGGAGCATATCAATAGGTTTAGGTGGGATTAACTCTATGGCCCGCAACATGTTTAACAAGTGCCCTAGGGGCGAGCGACTATGGTTGCGCCGATATCCCGAAACAGGCTCAATATAATCGGGAACGCGCTGGTGCAAAAATTCTTCAACCAGAGTCTCATTTACATCACACAAGGACAGGCGCATTTCCGACATCCAACGTGAAAACTGTGCCATGATCTCCCCGCAACGCTGAATATAACTGTTCGAATATCCACGACATGCTAAGTACTCTCGAAATGTCTTTCTGTATTCAATCAATAATGGAACATAACCGGTAGGGTCACCGTGATTGCATAAAGTAGGTTGATCGGTATTCATGATTATCTCCTTGAAATGGGAGACAACAGGTTGGTTCGAAAATGAAAACTATGTATAGGAGAAATTTTAAGCCAGCTACCTATAACAGGTTAAATGGAGACGGATTAACAACAAACTACACATAGTTAAGAGATCAACATAGGTGCGGCTATGAATAGATGCTCATAGCCTCATAAAGGTAATGTCGTCGATAAAGTGATTGAAGGGGCTTACGAAGTGTTAGGTACGTTTGATGCTATCGCTGAAAAACGCGAACAAATGCAATCACTATTGTTACCTCCACCAGCACAACAAGTTTTAGCACAAGCGGCCTTGACGTATCGCTTTGGTGAGGAACATCAGCCTGTTACAGAGGCGCAAGTTTTACAGCCTCGTCGCTGGGAAGATAAGAAAGATGATCTTTGGACGGTATATCAACGTTTGCAGGAAAATTTAATCAAGGGCGGATTATCAGGTAGGAACGCTAAAGGCAAGCGAGCTTGTACTCGTTCGGTGAATGCTATCGATGGGGATATTAAATTGAATAAGGCACTGTGGGTGATGACTGAAAAGATGCACGAACATTTCTCTGGAAGAGAAAGAATATAGATAATAGTAGCACATTGTTTTTTCATAAAATAATGTGCTTGCTATCTATTTGCTGGTGGCCTTATTTTTTTGTTAAATATGCTATATTGTTGTTCATAGTTTATGCATAACGTATAGAGAGTGGAGGCAATTTGATGAGTGAAGATCTTCCTGAAGCACCACAGGGTGAATTTGTTTTATTCCGCAGTGAAGATGGGCAAACTCACGTCGAATGCCGCTTTGAGTCTGATACTCTGTGGTTATCTCAATCATCAATTGCTGAGCTGTATGGAAAAGACGTTCGTACAATTAACGAGCACCTTGTTAATATTTTTTCTGAAGGGGAACTTGCTCAAAACGCAACCATCCGGAAATTCCGGATAGTTCGATTAGAGGGAAATCGTCAGGTTTCCAGAGAGATAGACCACTATAGTTTACCCGCCATTCTTGCTGTTGGTTACCGCGTCCGTTCTACTCGTGGCACACAATTTCGCCAGTGGGCAACACAAACTCTAGAACAGTATCTGATCAAAGGGTTTGTGATGGACGATGAGCGGCTGAAGAATCCGCCTATCGGTCAGTCAGTCGTGCCGGATTATTTTGATGAGATGCTCGAACGCATCCGTGATATCCGTGCCAGTGAGCGGCGTGTGTATCTACGGGTGAAAGAGATCTTCACCATGGCAGCGGATTACGAGCCTTCCAGTAAAGAAACAACTCGTTTCTTCCAATCCATTCAAAACAAACTGCATTTTGCTTGTACGGGAATGACTGCTGCTGAGCTTATAGCTAGTCGTGCTGACGCCAATCAACCAGATATGGGATTAACCACCTATAAATTTGATGAAGTGCGTAAAACCGATGTCACGATCGCGAAGAATTACCTACGTGAAAATGAGCTCAAAGAATTAAACCGTATCGTCAATATGTGGCTCGACTTTGCCGAAGACCAAGCACTGCGCCGTAAGCAAGTTTTCTTACAGGATTGGGATACTAAGCTGGATCAGTTTTTGAGTTTCAATGACCGTGAAGTTCTGCAAGGCGCTGGTGGAATAAGTAAGAAGGCCGCTGATGAAAAAGCCAGAGAAGCATTTGATATTTATGCTAAAAAACGTCGGCAGTTAAAAGAGGCAGAAGGGGCAAGGGCGAATATTGCTACGCTGAAAGATTTGCTAAAAAAAGGTAAGTAAAGAAGTAACGTGTTAACCATCCTCCTTCTTAAAACATTAATAAAATTACTGATATGTAGATAAGGCTCACAGATAAAGATCTTTGCACTGCATTATCGGATATATTGGTGGATAATCAGACTGGCTACAAATATATCAGTTCAGTAGCAACATTTTTTCCGATTGAACATGTTGCAGATATGAATCATCTCATCTGACAGACCTAAACAGGCATTTGAAAACTATACTAAGCTTCGAAAAACTCAATTTAAAAATAGACATATCGAAGTCATGTTGGCTTCATCATCACCCATAAAAAAGTAAAAAAATGACAGAATTCAACTACCAAAAACAAGCACAGGATTTTTATAGTAAAGCCCCCGTTATTATTTTGGGTAGTGGTGCTTCTGCTGCATATGGAATGTCTGGGATGTCAGGGTTAGCGAAGTATTTGGTTGCTAATACTGATCTTTCTAGTTTGCCCAATACTGAGATTGCCGCTTGGGAAATGTTCTGCCAAGTATTGCGGGATGGGGTAGATCTAGAATCAGCACTACAACAGGTTGCTGTTTCTGATGAACTCACAGCTAGAATTATTAAAACAACTTGGGCGCTTATTAGTTCTGAGGATATTAGTATTTTTCAAGAAAGTCTCCAGAACAATACAATGTTTCCATTGAGTCGTTTGCTTGAGCATATGTTCAAAAGCAGTCTTAGGGTAATAGATATAGTTACTACAAATTATGACCGTTTAGCTGAATATGCCTGCGATCAAGGTCGGATTCATCACTTCACTGGCTTTACATATGGTTTTTTCCGTCAGTTAGCAGGGCCAACAGAAGTGAAGTTTAGTCGTCGAGTTAATATTTGGAAAGTTCATGGTTCTGTGGACTGGTTTCAATCACCATTAGAAGATACGGTTGCACTCACAAATATCCATGATGTTCCAAAAAATCACGAACCACAGATTGTTACTCCGGGTACTCAAAAATATCAAAAAACACACCTAGAACCATTTCGCTCCATTATCAATAATGCTGATGAAGCCATAAAATCTGCCAGCTCTTATTTGTGTATTGGTTATGGCTTTAATGATGAACATATCCAGCCAAAACTTATGGCGAAATGTCTTAGAAATAAAGCACCCATAACGATCATTACATATGAACTTTCCAAAGCCGCAAAACAGTTAATTATTGATAGTAATGCTCCTAATTATCTAGCAATAGAACGTGGGGATACTGACGATCAATCTATCGTGTATTCTTCTCAAGTTAAGTCTCCAGTGATTGTAGAAAAAAATATTTGGAGCCTTGAAGGCTATCTGTCACTTATAATGTAGGAAAAAGCGATGCCCATTTTTAATTTTAAGGATGAAGATGCACTAGGAAAAGTTGCCTCTGTTGATACGACAAATGTAGTAGTAGATGTGGAAAATGTTGATCAACTCAAAAGGTTGCAAGTAAACCATCTTGCAGTGCTTCAAAGTAGTCGACCTGGACAACATCTCATAGGTCTCATAACACAGGTAACGCGTAAAAGAGGCATCGAAGATATTATTAATGATGGTGTTAACGACCAGATTTCCGAACTCAATTTATGTCGTATTGCTCTGATTGGAACGATGTTGGATCGTGATGGTGTTAAGGAAAACGTTTTTCGTCGTACTCTCGAAAGCGTGCCTGAAATAGATGCAAATTGTTTTTCATTGGAAGGTGAAAATTTGACGGGCTTTATGCGAACCCTCTCTAGTGTATCTTCTGATGGAAATGCTCTAATACTTGGTAAATATACTCTTGATGAACAGGCTATTGCCTATCTTAATGGGAATAAATTCTTTCAGCGGCATGCATTTATAGGAGGTAGTACTGGTTCTGGTAAATCTTGGACGACAGCTAAAATTATTGAACAAATGTCATGTCTTTCGACGGCAAATGCAATTGTTTTTGACCTTCATGGTGAATACGCTCCTCTAGTAGGTAAAGGTATTCAACATTTTAAAGTTGCTGGTCCAGCTGATGTAGAGGCTCAGCGTACTATTAGTGATGGTATGCTTTACTTACCATATTGGTTACTTTCATATGAAGCTCTTGTATCAATGTTCGTAGATCGTAGCGATCAGAACGCTCCCAACCAAGCCATGATAATGGCTCGTGAAATCAACTTTGCAAAACGCAAATACCTAGAAGATAACAACCAGCAAGAAGTATTAAAGCATTTCACCATCGATAGCCCTGTTCCGTTCGATCTAAATATTCTTATGAAACGCTTGAATGACATCAATATTGAAATGGTTCCCGGAGCTAAAGCTAATACAGAGAAACAAGGTGATTTCTTCGGTAAGCTTGCCCGTATGATTTCTCGACTAGAAAATAAAATTCACGACAGACGCTTAGGTTTTATGTTTAATGGCGGAGGTGATATTTTAGATTTTTGTTGGCTTGAGAAGTTTGCGAATGCTGTACTCGGTAGTACTAGTGAAAATGGTAAAGCGGGAGTCAAAATTATAGATTTTTCGGAAGTCCCATCAGATGTCTTACCATTGATCGTTTCTCTTGTAGCACGAGTCACCTTTTCTGTTCAGCAATGGACTCCATCGATATTACGTCACCCGATTGCTCTTCTTTGTGATGAAGCTCATCTCTATATGCCTCAACGTAGTATGGCAGATTCAGCCGATGATATTTCACTGGATATTTTTGAGCGCATTGCAAAAGAAGGGCGAAAATATGGCGTTAGTCTTATTGTGATAAGTCAGCGTCCTTCAGAAGTTAATAAAACTATGCTTAGTCAATGTAGTAATTTCGTATCCATGAGACTTACTAACGCAGAAGATCAAGGCGTAATTAAGAGGTTATTACCGGACAGCCTTGGCGGCTTTAGCGATATACTCCCAACTTTAGATACAGGGGAAGCCTTGGTTGTTGGTGATGCTAGTTTGCTTCCTAGTAGAATTCGAGTAGATGAACCAATAAATAAACCAAATAGTGGTACAGTGAATTTTTGGGATGAATGGCAAAAACCAGTCAAAGAACACCGCTTGTCTATAGCCCTTGAAAATTGGCGTAAGCAGAGTATTCAGTAAATCGACAATCTCTTTCCGTTTTTATTTTCAGCAGGATTATTACTAGCCTGCTGAATATTTTCGTAAACGCCTATTATCTTGGCTTAAGCGACAACCCAATCTCATCATATACTGTCAAAGATAATGTTGGATTGAGCCTACGCTAATACACACATGAATACATTATAAGAGCGATTTCGCTATTTATTTCCCACCTCAAAAACTAATCTGGGGGCATTAATGGGGGCATGGCTATTTATCCAATTCAGTAAACTCATTTAATATCAATACAGTTACCCATCAAATACGACTCCTGTGATCTCCGCCAAATACTGTTTCTGAATTTCTCCTAAAATCATTTTTCTATTTTCTAAATACCCCACAACGAAGCCTAAAGCTTGTCCAGTAGTAGTCTAGTAAACTTCAAATGAATTAGAGATCCAATAGTGGGCAACTAATTGATTTAAGTATTTTAACATTTATTTTTCTCAGTATATTGGTAGCATTGATTTTCATTTGATTGGGATTACTATCAGTAAAGCGGAGGCAATGTAATGAGCGAAAATCTTCCTGAAGCGCCACAGGGTGAATTTGTTTTGTTTCGTAGTGAAGATGGCCAGACTCACGTCGAATGCCGCTTTGAGTCTGATACTTTGTGGTTATCTCAGGCTGAAATTGCCAATCTTTATCAGGTCACACCTCAGGCAATAACTCAACATGTTAAAGCTGTCTATGAAGAGGGTGAACTTGTACAAAATTCAACTTGTAAGTCTTTCTTACAAGTTCGACAAGAAGGTAATCGGCAGGTTAATCGCAACACGCTGCATTACAACCTCTCAATGATCCTCGCGACTGGCTACCGTGTCCGTTCAGTTCGTGGCACACAGTTTCGCCAGTGGGCAACACAAACTTTAGAACAGTATCTGATTAAAGGGTTTGTGATGGACGATGAGCGGCTGAAGAATCCGCCTATCGGTCAGTCAGTCGTGCCTGATTACTTTGATGAGATGCTCGAACGCATCCGTGATCGCCAGAGACATGGGAGATAATATTCTCTGGCGGTTCATAACAACGAAGAGCGTATTAAGAACCTTCCAGTATTCGTGGAGCATCACAAGTTTTAGTTGCGTTGATTTCTTAACTAGAAATCAGATTTACAAAAACCCGTCATTTCATCCAGTTCCATTTCACGACCTAATGCCGTCATTGGGTGGACAACAACCAAGCCACGTACGGATTTCTTCAGTTTGCCAAGATCGGCCTGTTCTTTTTTCGTGATAGGGCGTTTAAATGGCATTTCCAGCAATTTTTGAGCTTCTTTGCTGAGTTTCTTATTTTGTATCGCTTTCAGGCGAACGATTTCAGTTTCCAGTGTTGCTTTTTCTTTCTCAAGCTCTGCGTATTTTTCCGCTTCGTTCGACAGTTGCATGCTGGCCATCTGGTGACGGATCAGGTCTAAACGGTCGCTAAGAAGTTTAATTTGTGCTTTTTCGCTTTCTTTCATTATGAGTTAACCATGAATAAATTTCTTGCTGGTGAGTATACACTATTGTGCGCCAGAGGGCGAAAAGGGATGAGAGGAACCGTGACTTACAAATTATATCTGGATGTGAAAAATAGTTAAATATTTGTGAGAATAAAGTTTTATTTAATAAATAAACGAATAGGATTTGTCTTATAATTATAGCTATATTAAATTTTATCTTCAAAAACTTGCCGTATACACTCGAAAAAGGTTTGAAATTTACGATAAGTATAAAATGTAGATACTCTCCCTGACGTGTACACGTGAATAAATCTGTCAATATAAAATAAATATACCCTCTAATGGCCTGACTCATGATAAGTTTTGGCGATCAATTACAATTAATTAATTGTTAATATCTATCAATTGATGGGTATTTGATCGACCAAAACGATTAGCCAATAATCCTTTCCATTGTTTACACTAAGTAAAATTTTCTAGCTCATTAGTAATAGTATCGGTTTTAAAGCGTCACTTATTATAAACAAACCGGAGGAAGGATGTTGGATAAACCACAATCTCACAATATTTCCATTTATATAGGTTCATTATTAAGATGCTACCGAAAATCGTTGGGAATAACGGGAGCAGAGCTTGGTACTCGCTTAAATATAAGCCAGCAACAAATTTCACGTTATGAGTGTGGGACAAATACATTAACTATTGATGGGTTAATGAATTTCTTATTTGCTCTAGGCCTTAAAAATTGTGATATAGAATCTTTCATGGAAAACATCCTAACATTTTATAAAAGTGAGCCTGAAAAACCAACGTATGAAAACTCATTTATAACTGTAAGAAAAAGATAATTATATCCCTTATCTTTTAAAAATTATATTTATTAATAAAATCATAAAAAATTAATTAATATTAAAAAAGTCATTAGGATTTAAACCTAATGGTTCTATTCGCCACGCATCAATAAAAATTATTGTAGTCCACATGTCCATTAGGAAATATTAATAAAAAGGTAAAATTCATGAAATTTAAAGTCATTTCTTTATCAATTGCTACTGCGCTGTCTTTATCGTCAATGCTAGCTTCTGCTGCGACAACAACAGTAAATGGCGGCACCGTTCATTTTAAAGGTGAGTTAGTGAATGCGGCATGTGCTGTTGACGCGGGCTCTGTTGAACAAACTGTACAGCTTGGCCAAGTTCGTACTGTTAAATTAGCGCAAACAGGTGATGTGAGCACGCCTGTTGGTTTTAACATTCAATTAAATGATTGTGATACCACCATTGCGACATCTGCAAAAATCGCCTTTACCGGTGTGTCTGCAAATGCTGCAAATCCAACAGTTTTATCCGTCGCATCTTCTGCTGCGGGTTCTGCAACAAATGTAGGTATCCAAATTTTAGATTCTAAAAGCATTCCTTTAGGCCTTGATGGTGCAACATTTAGCACCGCAATGACATTGAAAGACGGAACTAACATTCTGCCATTCCAAGCTCGTTACTATGCACTTGATGCAACTACTGCGGGTGTGGCAAACGCAGATGCAACATTTGCTGTTCAGTACGAGTGATTTTTAAGCAGATTTAGGATATCGAATTAGTCAGCCAAGGATGGCTTTATTTATCAATAAAATTAGAAAGGTAAAGGCTCATGAGAGAGGTGATATTTGCGCTACTACTTTTATTCGCCCCACTCCTTGAGGCTGGAAACAAGTGGAATGTTCAGTTACCAGGTGGAGGAATGCACTTCTACGGAGAACTCATCGCACAAGCGTGTAGTGTTGAGACTTCGGACAAAAATTTGACCGTAAATATGGGACAACTACGAACGAATATGTTGACTGCCCCAGGTCAAGAAACCGCGCCTGTTCTATTTGATATCCATTTACGCGAATGCAGCAAAACAGCAAGCGAGTACGTCTCCATTACTTTTCTGGGGATCGCAGATAGTACCAACCCAGATATTTTTGCTATTGGTGATGGCCCGAATAGCGCCAGTGGTATAGGGCTAGCTGTCTTTGATTCAGCCAATACCTTGATTCCAATTAATAGCGCACCTCGGAAAATGGCTCGCATTATCAATGGTGATATGACGTTGCACTTTGTCGCTAAATACCGCGCAACCAGTTATCAAGTTACGGGTGGAAAGGCAAATGCGCAAGCCTTGTTTTCGCTGACGTATGAATAAAATATCCGCAAATAATTTATATATCTATTTAATTTTTTGTTAGAAAAGGACAGATGTAAGAATGAAAAACATAACAATCCGCAAATTAATCGGCGCCTTATTAATATTACTCTGTTCAAATATATATACTCAGGCATATGCAGGAGTTGCATTAGGCGCGACACGCGTTATTTATCCAGCAGGGCAAAAACAGGTTCAGCTTGCCGTTACAAATAATGAAGAAAAAAGTGTTTTTCTTATTCAATCATGGGTAGAAAATAAAACTGGACAAAAAGATAGTCAGTTTGCAGTTACTCCCCCTTTATTTACTATGCAAGGTAAAAAAGAAAATACATTGCGTATTATTGACGCAACTAATAATCAATTACCTCAAGATAGAGAAAGTCTTTTCTGGCTAAATGTAAAAGCTATTCCTGCCATGGATAAATCTAAGCAGAATGAAAATATGCTTCAATTAGCCATTATTAGCCGGATCAAACTTTATTATCGCCCGACCAATTTATCTGTTTCACCTGAAACTGTTGCGGAATCATTACGTTTTAGACGCCAAGCTGGCACCGTTACCGTCATTAATCCTACACCTTATTACGCAACGGTAACGTCATTAAATATCGGTTCAACCAAACTCGATAATGTATTGGTTCCTCCGTTTGGCGAAGCTTCTGTCTCTGCACCAACCAATGCTAATGGTGGCATTACTTTCCAAACGATTAATGATTATGGCGCATTAACTCCAAAAATGACTGGAAACGTCCAGTAAAAGCATTTTTTACTCACTATTACTTTGATTTAAATAACTTACTGGGCGACATGGTTGTTCAGGGAGAGGGAATATGTCATATCTGGCATTTGAAAAAAGGCAATTCATTTCGGGGAAAGAGTCATTTTTTGGATATATATCCGCACGCCATTTTCCCTTAATTCCATTGACGCTATTAATTGGTGCCTGCCTATATCCTTCTTGGGCGAAGGCAGAAATCTATTTTAACCCACGATTTTTAGCCGATGACCCTTCTGCTGTTGCGGATTTATCTGCTTTTGAGCAAGGCCAAGAAGTACCCGAGGGAACCTATCGTGTTGATATTTATTTGAATGATGGCTATATATCGACCAAAGATGTCCGTTTTGCCGCAAATAAAAATGAAAGCCAGCTTATGCCTTGTTTTACTCGCGACGAATTGGCAAAAATGGGCGTTAACACACTAAAAATTTCTGAAGCAAATATCTCCGGGAAAAATAACTGCCAGCCTTTGAGTATGCTTATTGAAGACTCGACAACACGCTTTGATGTCGGTTTGCAACGGCTATATATGACTGTCCCACAAGTATTTATGTCTAATCAGGCTCGAGATTTCATTCCTCCTGAATATTGGGACTCGGGTATTACGGCAGGTATTTTAAACTATAGCTTAACTGGGAATAGTGCGCGTAACCAAAATGGCAAACACAGTAGCTATACCTACCTAAATATGCAAAGTGGCCTAAACCTTGGTGCATGGCGCTTACGAGATAACTCAACATGGAGTCACAGTTCAGGAACGTCGAATACCGAAACTCGTTGGGAGCATATTAATACCTATTTAGAGCGGGGGATTAATCAGATACGCTCCCGCCTAACTATAGGTGACAGTTATACCCCCGGTGAAATCTTTGATAGCTTTAACTTCCGAGGAATTCAGTTAGCTTCTGATGACAACATGCTACCGGAAAGCCAAAAAGGGTTTGCGCCGGTTATTCGCGGCATTGCTCGTGGTACAGCTGATGTTTCCATCAAACAAAATGGCTATGAAATCTACCGCAATACTTTCCCGCCAGGGCCCTTCATTATTAATGACTTATATGCCGCAGGAAACAGTGGTGACCTCAATGTCACTATTACCGAAGCGGATGGTTCAGTGCAAAGTTTTACGGTGCCTTACTCATCTGTACCATTGCTTCAAAGGGAAGGGCATACCGAATATGCGGTTACTGCGGGTGATTATCGGGCAGGAAATGGCCAGCAAGAGAAACCGAGTTTTATGCAAGCGACATTAATGAGAGGTTTATCATACGGGTGGACACTTTATGGTGGTTCACAACTCGCTAGTCGCTATCAGTCCTTCAACATTGGTATGGGAAAAAATATTGGTGTATTTGGTGCGCTGTCTATCGATATTACGCAGGCAAATGCGAAGCTTCCCGACGATAGCAATCATCAGGGGCAATCTATTCGTTTTCTTTATAACAAATCGATGAATGAAACGGGCACAACCATTCAATTGGCTGGTTATCGTTATTCAACCAAAGGCTATTATTCATTTGCGGATACGACTTATAAGCGCATGAATGGTTATAGCCTTGCGACGCAAGATGGTGTCATTCAAGTCACTCCAACATTCTCGGATTACTATAATTTAGCTTATAACAAACGTGAAAAAATCCAATTAAGTCTCACTCAGCAATTAGGTGAGCAATCAACATTATATCTAACTGGAAGCCATGAAACGTATTGGAACACGAGTAAGTCCGATAAACATTTACAGGTTGGTTTTAATACGCTGATTGAAGGTATTAGCTGGGGGATCAACTACAGCTTATCTAAGAATTCTTGGCAGGAAGCAAACGATCAAATGTTAGCGATGAATGTGAATATCCCATTTAGCTATTGGATGCGTTCTGACAGCCAATCAATCTGGCGTAATGCGAGTGCCAGTTATAACGTCTCCCATGACCTAAAAGGCCGCATGACTAACATGGCAGGCCTTTATGGCACATTGCTTGAAGATAATAACTTAAGTTATAACGTGCAAACGGGTTACGCAGGGGGCGGCCAAGGTAACTCTTCGGCATCTGGTTACACTGCGCTGAACTATCGCGGTACATATGGTAATGCAAACGCTGGCTACAGTTATACCGATAACGTTCGCCAAATGTATTATGGTTTGAGTGGTGGTGTGTTAGCGCACGCTAATGGCATCACGCTTAGTCAGCCAATGAATGACACTGTTGTCCTTGTGAAAGCACCGGGGGCTGGAAACGTAAAAGTTGAAAACCAGACCGGGGTTAATACTGATTGGCGTGGTTATGCCATCTTACCTTATGCCACAGATTACCGAGAAAACCGTATTGCGCTAGATACCAACACATTAGCCAATAATGTCGATTTAGAAGATCCCGTTGTCAGCGTCGTTCCTACTCGAGGTGCAGTTGTTCGCGCTGATTTTCATCCTCGAATTGGTGTAAAGGTACTGATGACATTACTAAAAAGTGATGGAAAACCAGTACCATTTGGCGCGATTGTTTCTTCAAGCGATAACAATGGCAGCAGCATTGTTGCTGATGACGGTCAAGTTTACTTAACGGGTTTATCACTTTCAGGCCACCTCATTGCACGCTGGGGGGACGGCCCTGACTCACAGTGCCAAATTAACTACACATTACCCGAGCAAAGCCAACACGAGATGCTCAGTAAGTACCGCGCACTGTGCCGCTAAGGAGCCAATAATGCCGAATAAATTCATGATTTTTTCTGCTTCTCTATTTGCACTTTTATCATTATCTCAAGGTGCATATGCGGCAGACAGTACGATCAACATTAAAGGGTATGTGCGAGATAATACTTGTGCGGTAGCACCAGGATCGCAAAGCCAAGTTGTTGATTTACTGAATAATGCAGTGAAGCAACTTTATACTGTAGGGGAAGTGACCCCTGCAATTCCATTTAATATTGAACTCACCCCTTGTGGCAACTCAGTCACTGCCGTGAAAGTGGGATTTGTGGGAATTGCGGATACCAACAATCAGACCTTATTGGCGTTAGACCCCGGAAGCCTCAATGCATCAGGCGCAGGTATACAAATTTTAGATGGTGCCAGAAAACCACTTACACTCAATGCCACCAGCAACAGCATGGTTTGGACTCCTTTAGTGGCAGGCAAAAATAATACACTGCATTTTTATGCTCGATTAATGGCGTCTAAATTACCGGTCACTGCGGGGCATGTTCGAGCTACCGCCACTTTTACGCTTGAGTTTCAGTAAGTAGAGGATGTCATCATGAACATTAAATGGAAAGGAGCAGCCCCGTTTATCTGGCTGATTTTATTTTCACCAGCTACATCCTTATATGCCGCTGATGTGACGATTACAGTGAATGGGAGTGTTGTTGCTAAGCCATGCACTGTTGCAACGACGAGTGCCAATGTTGATTTAGGTGATTTATACACTTTCAATTTAATCACTCCAGGCTCTTCCTCAATATGGCACCCCGTTTCATTAGAATTAGTCAATTGCCCAGTAGGAACGTCCACTGTGACTGCGACTTTCAGCGGTATCGCTGATACGACGGGTTATTATAAAAATCAAGGAACAGCAGGCAACATTCAGCTACAACTCCAAGATACCGCGGGTAATAACTTAAATAATGGCGCGCAAAAAAAACTGCAAGTTAACGACTCTTCATTATCCATCCGTTTTCCTTTGCAAGTCAGAGCGCTTTCCGTCAAAGGCCAAGCTACCCAAGGAAACATACAGGCCGTTATTGATGTTACCTATACTTATCAATGAGTTAATATTATGAATATAAAAAAATGTGTTCAATTATTTGCAGCAGGTTTAACGATTTATACCGTGGGTGTTTCCTCAGGCTATGCTTTCACCTGTACAGATTCTACGGGTAACATATTACAAAGCAGCAATGTCACACAGACTGCGAATGCTTATGTGAACCTACAACCAAGTGTGCAACCTGGGCAAAATCTAGTCGTCGACTTATCACAATCCATTTCATGTAAAAACGATGCACCAACAACACGTCGGGACTTGGTGAGTATGATTAGAGGGTCTGCATTTGGTGGGGCACTTGCCAACTTTAATGGCTCACTAAAATACTATGGTATCAACAATACGTTTCCCCTTGTGCAACCCACGCACCAACAAAGTTTTCCGTCTGGGAATTATACCCCTTGGAATACTCAATTATTCCTAACACCTATTAATGCCGCGGGCGGGATTGCCATTAAAAAAGGTACACATTTTGCCACTCTTGTCATGTATCAAGTGGGTTCTAATATTATTGGCGGTGGTAACGTACATACGGCTACCTTTACATGGAACCTCTACACTAATAATGATGTACTCATTCCTATTGGTGGGTGTGATGTATCTTCACGAAATGTTATTGTAAATTTACCTGAATACCCTGGCACTGCGCCTGTACCGCTTTCGGTCCACTGTGCTTCAGGGCAAAACCTGTATTATTATCTTTCAGGAACTACTGATACTCGTTCAAATATTTTTGCGAATACGTTTTCGGGAACAAACTCGGCAAAAGGTGTCGGTATTCAACTGGTTCGTAATGGGAATGCAATAGCTGTTAATCAAAAAGTAGCTTTAGGTAGAGTCACTACAGGGGCTGTCAGCCTTGGCCTAAGTGCACGATATGGACGTACTTCAGGCCAAGTTTCAGCAGGAAAAGTACAGTCTATTATTGGTGTCACTTTTACTTATGACTAGAAAACAGGCTTAATTAATTTGGGGCTGATAATAAAAAGCAGGAAAAAAAATGCTTTTATCCTACTTTATCAGCAACCTCAAATACCACAATAGGTGGTATTTTTTACATTCACATGCCAACCTCTTCTCTCGACTCGGTACACTCTCCAAAATTACAGGTATAATCCTCCATTATCTCACTGACAATTTGATTGATGTGGAAATAGAAATGGCAAAACTCACCTTACAAGAACAGATGCTACAGGCAGGGCTGGTCACCAGTAAAAAAATGGCCAAAGTCCAAAGAACCGCGAAAAAATCACGAGTACAAGCTCGTGAGGCTAGAGAAGCAGTAGAAGAAAACAAAAAAGCGCAACTTGAGCGTGATAAGCAGTTGAGCGAGCAGCAAAAACAAGTCGCTTTGTCGAAAGAATACAAAGCGCAAGTGAAGCAGCTTATCGAAATGAATAAAATTGAGATAGTAAAAGGCGATATTGCGTTTAACTTCACCGACAACAATGTTATTAAACAAGTGATGGTAGATAAAACCACGCAAAAACAACTGATTAGTGGGCGTTTGGCGATTGCCCGTTTGGTCATTGATAACAGTGATGTAAATGGATATGCAATTATCCCAGCGGTTGTCGCCGATAAAATTACTCAAAGAGATGTCGAGAGTATTGTCTTAAATAATGCATTGAGTGAAGAAGAACTGGATGAAGATGATCCGTATGCGGAGTTCCAGATCCCTGATGATTTGATGTGGTAATACTCGTCATACTTCAAGCTGCAGCG
This sequence comes from Providencia sp. R33, assembly GCF_019343475.1. Classification (NCBI taxonomy): domain Bacteria; kingdom Pseudomonadati; phylum Pseudomonadota; class Gammaproteobacteria; order Enterobacterales; family Morganellaceae; genus Providencia; species Providencia sp. R33. Next base: position 3,854,871 of record NZ_CP072453.1, read on the forward strand.
TTGTTGACTGCGTTCATTCGCACTAGTCACATACTTATGTATGCTCCTAGCGTCTCATTCTCTTGTCGCCTAGCTGCAACTTGAATTATTTAGAGTATTAAAGGCAATTTAAAGTATTAAAAGACCGTTTCAAGCTGCAGCGTTGTTGACCGCGTTCATTCGCACTAGTCACATACTTATGTATGCTCCTAGCGTCTCATTCTCTTGTCGCCTAGCTGTAACTTGAATTATTTAGAGTATTAAAGTTTGGGCTATATAGAGTATTAGAACGGGCTACTATGAATAAAATGAAGTGGTTTTTGGCTAATTGGGTGTGTAAAACGTAGCTCACTGGCGTGTAACATCAGCCTTGGCGCGTGTTCTGTACCAGGCAAACACTGACCGCCATATAAATCACATCCCAAAATGGGATGCCCCAAATATTGGCAATGAATGCGTAGCTGGTGGGTGCGACCCGTTTCAGGTGTGAGCTGAACTCGTGTTAACGGGATAGTTATACCTTCTTCCATTTTCTGTTGAAAGCGTTCCTTCACCAAATAACGGGAGCGTGCGGGCTTTCCATTCACTTCACTAATAGACATCCGCGGAAATAGCGCTGGGTCTTTTGCAATCGGTGCATCAATTATCCCTTCATTATCATCCAAGTGCCCACACAGTAATGCTTGATAAACTTTAGCAACGGTTCGTTGGCTAAACTGCTGGCAAAGTGCTGCGTTGATGGCTTTATTGAGGGCAATGATCATTAGCCCTGAAGTGCCAAAATCTAAGCGATGGACAAGGGTGCAATCTGGAAATAACGTTACTAATCGATAATGCACAGAATCCAAGTTCTGGGGATTTTTCCCAGAAAGACTGAGTAGCCCTGATGGTTTATTGATAACCAATAAATATTCGTCTTGATAGAGGATATCAATCTGCTCATGGCAAGGGGGGGCAATGAAGGTATCAATAATTGTAGACATCGGGTTCTCTAAATAAAGAATGGCAACGAATAATAACGAATTTGCCGTCAATCGTCGCCTTTACACGGTGGAAAAATTATCATCAAGCTGAAAATCAAAGGCATGGTCTGAGCCTGCATTGTGCTTTATACTGCTGCCAGAGAAACTGAGTTTATAAACGATTAATTAGGTGGTAATGCAATGAAAGGAACAATCACAACGTGGTTTGACGATAAAGGCTTTGGATTTATCAAAGATGAAAACGGTGATAACCGTTATTTCCATGTGATTAAGGTTGCTAACCCTGAACTGATCAAAAAAGGCGCTGAAGTCACCTTTGAACCCACAACTAACAATAAAGGTTTGTCTGCTTTTGCTGTCAAAGTGATCCCTGAGAGCAAGTATATTTTTATTGCAGGTGAGCGTTTAAAACTCACTGCGATTAAATCTTTCCTCGTTTACAGTGAAGAAGTTCCTGCGGATGCGGGTATTGATAAAGCGAATACCGTGTTATCGGTCGGTGCATTGATGAGTAGTATTCGCCCAAAAACGGAAGTTAAGCCCGGTGATATGCGCTCACTGAAAAAATTAGCCATCACCACACTGCATGGAACGACGTTGACGTTTTCAGAAGATGAAATAGATATTGAAGAGACAGTAAAACGATTGAATTCATGCAAGAATTAGTATTTAGATAGACCTGAAAATTAAGCACTGAAGCGCTACCTTTGATGGCGCTTTTAGTGAGATGTTTTTTAATAAATCCCTTCTTTTATTTCAATATTATAATATTGATTGTTCTTCTAGGTGAATCCACTTACTATCGGTGCTTTGTTTTAAAGGCGTTGATTTCCCTTTTGGTCTTAAGCGCGTATTCACCTAAATATCGAAAATAAATTTGATTTACGCATACTCGAAATATGGGTAATGATGAATATGGCATGTAAAGAGGCTGATAGCCTTACTTTTCCTTAGCCTCTAATTGATTTATTAAGATGAATTTTTGTTTATTTAGAGATATATACTGAGTTTGTTATTACTGTTAATGAGTAAAAACCAAAACTATCTATGTTTATAGTTTATTGTTTTACTCATATTATGAGTTCATGTGATTAAAATTAATGTACTTTGTGTCAATTTGTAATTCAATGTAACTTTATGTGTTTTAATCCTTATAAGAGTAATTACTCGCTTGGAATTACACGCAATAATACCCGCCATAAATTAAAATATACTAATAATATTTAATTAATATATTTATCAGGTAGTTAATTATCTATTCCTTATCTTAAATACCCATGTAATGCGTATATCAATAAGTTAAAGTGATCAATACTCATCATTTAATAGGCTGCGACTATCAAATTTCGCTGTTTGATCGGTATAAACGTTTTTACTCTTATTTCAATGTATTTATTATTAATGAGAATTAAATGTTTAATTAATTATTTTATATTGGAGTGTAGTTAATGAAATCTAATATAATCAGTAGTCATGTTGGTATTTTCTTAAGGCGATCCCGTAAAGAAAAAAATATGACAGGAAAACAGTTGGCTAAATTAATGAATGTTAGCCAACAACAAATTTCGCGTTATGAAATAGGAACTACATCTATTACGCTAGATCAATTAGAACAATTTTTGAGAATACTGGATAAAAGATGGATAGATGTAATTCGGTTTCTTGAAGATGAATCAGTGGTTGGAATAAAAACAGAAAAAAATGAAAGTAAAAATAAATATCTTTCATGGAAAGGCTATTCTACTAAAAGCTTTATAAATAACTTCTAATTATTAGGGTAATCCGAATAAAATAATCAGATTTTCTGATTATTTTATTGATTATATTTTATAAAAAGCACGGTTAAAAGTGTTTTTTATACTATGTAATTATTTTTTGATATAAATTTAAATTAGAGAGAATAATATGTTAAATAAAAAAATGGCATCTGTTTTGCTATCAACAGTTATTGCTGCTTCTTTTGCAACCGTTGCTAATGCCGATACACGTACTGCTCAAGCGACTGCGACTTGGCAAGCAACAGCAATTAAAGATACAACAAGTATGTTAGTTGTTACTCCATTAAAAAGTTTAACGTTTAATTATGCTGAAGGCCAAAAAAGCTTTAACCAGCAAAATGGTGCATTCGACATTGCAATTCAAGGACAAGCTGGCGCTACAGATTTTAAATTAGCATCAAAAATTATTGCTAACACATTAGCAAGAACAACTGATGATTCCAAATTAACGGTTGGTGTTAAATGGAATGGCGAAGATCTAAATAAAAATACAGATTTAGTCTTAATTGATACATCAAAAGGTTTAACTTCTGGTTTAGATAATTTAGCAGCTGATGGTATCTACAATGGTTCTGATCGTGCTACAGACCGTGGTGAATTCACCTTTGTTATTGCAAGTGCTGAAGCGGCTGGTGCAGCAACAGACTTTAAAGCATTGACAGACGGTACATGGGATGGTGATGTGAAAGTTCAATTTACCGCAACTTGGGACGGTACTTTTACTCCAGCTCCTTAATTATCCCTTTATTGGATAATTGAATACTACGATAAAGATACTATAGGGAAATAATATCTTTATCGTTATTCCTTTCTTAGAAATTTATGATTATGAAAAAAATAACATTAGCATTAATTTTATTATCATGGCTCCCATTAAAAAATAGCTTCGCTGTTAATGTGGGGAATATTACTGAGATAATACCATCCGATGAAGACACAATAGCGAAAGAAATTGAAAATACAGTTGATACAGCAAGATTGGTAAATCTAACAATCGAAAAAATTGACTCTCCACTTGAAAATGGAAAGGTTATTCCTGTCAATGATCCTAATGAAATATTGTCAACACCAGCTAATTTAATTCTTCCTGGTAAAGCAAAAGATGTTTTTAAAATTATTTATCAGGGGCCAAAGGATGATAAAGAACGTTATTACAGATTGAATTGGAAAGATGACCCTATTGGTGAAAGTGGGGTTACGCAAAGTTCAAAATCTGCATCAGCAACAACATCGGCAACAATTAGTACGATTTTAGTTGTCGCACCAAGAATTGAAAATTTTAATTACCAATATATTAATTCCCAGGTTGCGAATACGGGTAATAGTTCTTTTCGTGTTGTGGCTTCAGGACCTTGTTTAGCAGAAAAACAAAAATATGCAGTGGATGGTGTTTGCCGTGAGCGATATTACCTTATGCCACATTTAGCCGTTAAATTGCAATTTGTCGATCTCTCAAATAAAAAATCAAGCGTAGGTATTTGGCACAAAGGAGAGTTCATTGTTGTCAAATAATGAAGAATGGACTTAAATCATGCGTAAGAGTGCTATTGCTTTATCAATATTGAGTATTATATTTTCGAATTCGATTAATGCTGATGAAATGAAAAGTATTAAGATTGGCGGATATATTATTCCTCCTGCATTTGTGAGTGCATTGGAGGAAGGAATGTCTGTACCTGTTTTTTTACGTCTGAATGATGAGGCTAAAAAAAGCCAGAGTGAAAGCAAAATTGCGGATGCAGTTATTGTCATTGATCAGGATAAAATTAAATTATCAAGTCTTCATCTCATTGATAATGATCAGGGTGCGAAACTTAATAACTTATTAGTTGATAAGCTTGAAAGTAAGCAAAATGCCATTTTTAATGAAAATAATGGCATTGTTATTGATAACAATGCCGTTCTTCAATTAAATATCTCTTCATTCAACCTATCATTAGATGTTGATAAATCCGCATTTGCAGCAAAAGAGCATGCGAGACAATCTGTCTTAGGAAATTCTTCAGTTAATTCACTTTCAGCCGTCGCCAATTATGATTTAGGTGTATTTCAGAGCAGAGTCAAAGACGCGAAAGACTCATCAAGTAGCTATTTTAATTTAGATGCCTTATTTGCTGCCGCAGAGCACCATTTTAATGTAAATGCTTCGGCTTACAGTATTGGAAAATCGAACTCGAACGTTGAGCTTTACCGTGCAATGTATGAACGCGATTTTAATGGATTTCGCTTTGCGCTAGGTTTAATGAGCACATGGAATTTACAATCGATTGCCAGTTTAACCGCCCTCAGTAGCAGTAAAATTTATGCCGCTTCCATCGGAAATAATTCATCCAGTATGGTAGTAAACAAACAACAGTCGTTAACGCCCATTTATGCTTTTTTAAATAGCCCTGGGGAAGTGCGTATTTACCGCCAAGGTAAATTATTAAATATTCAAAATTTCCCGATGGGTAATTTTGAAGTTGATACGAGCGTATTGCCTTATGGTATTTATGAAGTCACTATCGAAACGGTTGTTGATGGAAAAGTTGTCACTACGCAGCACCAAACAATTAATAAATCCTTCGGTGCAATAACGGGAAATTACGACAAGCTAAATTGGGAAATTTACGGTGGATATATTGATTTTGATAAGCGCCATTATGTAAGAGGTGAGGGCTCACATAGCCAGACCCCTGAAAAAAGTTATTTAGCGGGTGTTTCTTTTGCCTATAACTTCCCGGTGTTATCGGGTGTTCGTTTCCAAATGTCCAACTATGGGTTTGATAAATTTGTTGTACAAGAAACAAGTGTTAATGCCTCTTTAAATAACTATATTTCAGTTGCTTGGCAAGGCATGTTAGAAAATCATGGTAGCCATCGTAATATTGCAACGATTTCAGTCAATATCCCCGAGGGGTACGGTTCTTTATGGGCATCTAAAGAAAAGACCGTCGTGACGGGCGATTTACCACTTTATGATGCGGATAGTTATTCTTATGGCGGTACCATTAATTTTGACAAAATTATTGATAGAACAGGCTCGTTTACTATCAGTAATACCAAAGACCGCCGTGTTGGCAGTGACTCAATTAACTATGAATACGCCAATACATTATTCTCTGGTCGTTATGGCACAGTAGGGTTAAGGGCGGGTGTTCAGCGTTATCATTATGATAATCAAAACAGTACCAACGAAAAATATGTGAATCTTGACTTCTCTTTGCCGCTCTCTACATGGCTTAGCACTGGCGTTTCTTCGACAAACGGGAACGTAAAAGCCAATATTTATGCGAATAAGAATTTTGAAGACTCTGTGATTACCAATGCGGGGGTTTCAGTTTCAAAATTAGTTCGTGATAAAGATAATGGCGAGTCTGATTTTTCAACGCTAGGTTATGCGTCTTACGACACGAAATATAATTCAGGGACTGTGACGATTAATAGGCCTGATAATAACCGACTCAATGGTAACTTAACTTCACGTGGTTCAGTGGCCTACAGTAACGGAATGATCACGCCGAGCGGACAGCAAGGTAAATCTGGCGTCATTATTAACTCAGATATTAAAGGTAGTGGCAGCATGGTGGCTAAAGTGAATGGCCAAAACTACCCAATCAGTGGGAAAAATACGTTTATTCCATTGTCTCCTTATTCTGACTATGACATCCAATTAATGAACGATGGTAAATCAAAAGACAGTTTTGATATTGTCTCTGGCCGGAATAAATCCGTCACATTATATCCTGGAAATATTGCTCTTTATCAACCCGAAGTCAGGCAATTAGTGACCGTATTTGGTCGTCTGAAATCCCCTAATGGTGAATATATAAAATATGCCTCCATTCGAAACCACATCGGTCGAACAAAAACAGACCAAAATGGTGAGTTTTCCATGGACGTTGATGTTCGATATCCCGTGATATCACTATTACAAGACGACCAACAGACTATTTGCGAAGCCGATTTAAACCTGCAAGGTGCACGCGGTGCATTATGGGTTGGTGAGGTGACTTGTGAGCCTCAAGAAGCATTTGCTAAACGTTAATTATCTCTTTAAAGGCTAATTTAATATGCGATTATTATCGATAACAGCATTCTTTTTTTCATTCGCTGTTTTAACGCCGAATTCTTTTGCAGCAACTGCTCCACTGCAAGAATATGTCATTGTTGAAAACCAGATTGATAATGAATTTTTTATTGTGGCAAATAGGGTTGACCCGCGTTTTTCGGGCTCCAATGTTTTCACAAAATACCAACGTAATAGCCAATTGAGTTTAGGTTATATGGGATATACCGGTACGCCATTTAGTTCGGCTTATAATATGGGCGATATTTGGTTAGAAAACTCCCCTGTCAACCAACCGTTTATTGGAAACCGTTGTATGACGAACAACCGAAATTGCCCTGCAACCTCTTATTGGCCAGCTCAGCAATTACGGGATAATGGAGCATATAAAATACAGCAAACAGGTACACCGGGTGAATCGGGTTATTCAAGGCCTATTTTCTCGGAAGCGTTTTATCGCTGGTTAGCGGAAATTCCGCCAGGAACCGAATACACCTTTGATTTAAGAACATGTACGAGCCGTGATGATTATGATTTAAGTAATACGACCTGTATGACCAGCGGGGGACGAACAAGTACACAGCAACATTACATTCCAACCAATAAAAAAGGGAACATTATTTTGAAAGGTACTGGTGCCTTGCAAGAAGTGTTTGTGGACAGTAATGGGAACCCAACCATTGGGCTGGGTTCGAACTTTTGTTCTACCGGTATTGTTGGAAATGCGTCTGGCGTAATTTGTAAATTGGTGGAGTTAGAAACTAAAGGCTCATCAATTAGTGGGTCTTTTACGGTTCGTATGTACATTGATAGTGCAAAATTAGGTTTAGCAAGGGCACCTGCTGCTGCCCAAATCCAATACAAAGGCAGTAATAGCACACGCTGGACGAATTGGTCTTCAACAACAAATATGTCTGAGATTTTTAATAATGGCTCACAGAATATTGAAGTTTTTCTCTCTAATGCTTATTTGAAATCGATTGTTGATGCCTCGCCGAATTCAACCGTGACATTGGCAGACAGTGTTTATACGTTTGGTTTTCAATCTCCACTGCCACAGTCTGGTTTTTATGAATTTACACCCTCAAACTACCTAATTATTAAACCGAGAGATTATGGAATTAGTATTATTCCCGCGGATTTTAATCCAAATCAATCGAAAACGGGTAAGGTGGGTAGCGAAGAGCCACCAATAGAATTTAATTACATTGTAACCACCAGTGGCCCAAGGCAGGCTGACTCTATTACAGCAAAAGTTGAAGGCCCCCAAACAACATTAAAAGGCCAATCGTATTGTTTATTTACATCAAACGATAACAAACTGAACGTGCCTTTTTCCGCTTATCTTTCCTTTAAAAATGGCAGTGGTGTGAAAGAATCATATCGCGCAAGTTGTGATAGTAATGAAATTTCATTGAAAAATGCGTTATGGGCGGAAACGCCATGGGATAGGCCAAATGAAGATCTCGGTTCTTTTTATCGCACTAATTTAGATTTATCGTTCCCAATGAATGATGCTAATTCATTTTTCACATTAGACGGCATTGATTGGCTCGGGACAGTTTCAGCAAGTGGGACGATCACCGTCAAGGCGATTTGGACAGGGCCGGATATTCAATAAATCTTACAACTATTTTGTGGCTACTTGTAATGACGCAAGTAGCCCTTTCATTGGCACCAATTCTTCCTTCAATTCAATATCGGATTTTTATTATGAAACGCTTTTCTTTGCTTAAAATCCTATTCTTGATGGTATTGTTTTCGTTCTACAACAACGCATTTGCGTTATATATCAATTCAGATATTTCTTCGATGGATTCGGGGCAAGAGTTTTTTTCTAAGCCATACGTTAATGATACAAAAAAAACGAATTTATATAATTTTAGTGCTTATAAAATTGATAAACCGGGTGGCCAAGAACAGGGTGAGCCGATATTCAACGGTGAAATTATTTTTACGCCATTGAAGAAAATTTTATTACCGGGAGAGCAAGAATTTTTTAAAATATTTTATCGAGGGCAAGCGGATGAAACAGAGCGTTATTATAAGATTATTATTAGCGAAACGCCTTTAGATATGCGCAATGATGACGGGGAAAAAAAGCAGCCATTATTTTACCCAACTGTTAGTTTAGAAACCTATTTTGTTGTGAGACCCAAAAAACCTGATTTTAAATACAACCTTAATTCAAATGAAGGCGTGCTGAAAAATACAGGGAATACCTACTTTAGAGTGCTACTGCATGAAAGCTGTGATGCTAATGATGACTCGGAGCCTTACGTCTTTTATTTGTTGCCTAATCAAGAGTTTAACGATGTACGCTTAAAAAAGAAAAGCCGAAAATATATTGTTATTTTTGATAAGTATTACTCAGTTGGGAATTGTGAATAGCTAACAAGAAAGGGGCTTTTATTCATTAAAAGCCCCTTTCTATCGCTATGGTGTGGACATAATAATTGTTGCCGCAGAGTTAAAATAGCCTTCTGTTAGTTCATTTGGTGATAAATTTGGTTTTTTCACTAACGTAAACATTAATGTATCTCGGCCATGGCCGTTTTCGATTTTTGAATTGAAATGCCCATTTATTGGTGAAATACGTTGCCCTTGATGATATACCTCTACGCCTAATCCAGGCATAATCGCACCTTGGCTGCCGATATCGCCAGTTCTAATGAGTAGTGCATCAGATGAGAAAGTTGAGGTTTCCCCGCTCAAAATCATTTTTATTGGTGCTGTTAAGTTATTATCTTCGCAGCTGTACGTGATCTCAACATTGCGCTGAAAACGGCTCGCGCTACCTACGGTTGAAATACCTGATGCATTGACTGTTTCAAAATCAACAATAATGATTTGGTTATTATTGATATCGCATGTCCCTGTTCCGACTACCACATCATTTCCAGCATAGAAATTCCATTTAAAATAGGCGTGGTCAATATGTTGGCTACTATTCACATATGTCGCGTATTTATGGAGATCCAACGTCATCAATAAATCGCCTTTTCTGACTAACACAGAAGGCGTAGGTTTAACGTTTACTTGTAAATATAATTTAATTTGTAAAGGTTCAGAGGCGGTGGTTAAACGAAAAACTTGAATTTCTTTCCCACTAAAAGGCGCTAAATAATAAGCACCACGTACAACAACACCCGCTTTTAATTCAGGATTGTTTTTAAATGCGGGGCCTAAATCAGCGCCTGTGACATTGAGGTAATCAACGTACGCAGTGGGTGCTTCATTACGGCAAGTCATAAAATCGCTCACATCTGCGAATTCATTAATTCGATTAGGTACCGCAAAAATATCATTATCAAGAGGAACATCATTAATACTTTGTGTTCCACCGCCGACCTCTTGGCCCCCATTTGTTTTACATTGGAATGCTAAAATGGTGGGGGAAAATAATAAGGTTGCGAGAAGTAATATTAATATCTTCATTGTTACTGATACCTTAATCATAAATTAAACTAAAAATAGCGGTTGCAGTAAAATGGCCAAACGCAATACTTTTATTTTTGATTGCATCGGGTTCCCCTTGTACATTCGCATTAAAACTTAATATATTCGTACCATTCTCTAGATTATATGCGGGCGTCGTACTATTAATGGGGATTTTTTTACCACTGTATTCTAAAATTTCAATGCCTATACCCGAAGCCATACTGCCTGAATCTAATGCGAGAAGGCCTGGTAGATTGGTATTTTCGGTTCCTGTAAATTTAACGGTTACCGTTTTAAATATACTATTATCACAGTCATCTAAGTGAATATTAAAATTTTCTAGAGGTGTTTTTTGGTTGATATAGAGATACTTATTGACGATAGTACCAAAGTCTACAATGATATTTTCATCACCAGGTCTTACTGTACAAGCTTCAGCAACAAGCTGCCCTCGTATTTTAATTTCACCGATTTGACCATTTTTTGCATGGCTCGGTAATGAAAAAAATAACAAACTTAATAGCATGGAGAGTATTATTTTTTTAAATTTATAAAAATTGAAATTTAAGTTATTCATATAAATACCTTCAATGCTACATTCGCAAAATTGAGTGAGCTTATTCATAGGTTATTTGAAAAGAAATAACGCTTCGGTACGCACCTGCCTGTAATTTTTCGGCAACTCTAACGGGGGCTACGTAATAGGTTAAAATATTTTGCCCAGACGAAATAAGTTGTGGTTCGCTGTATTCACCAAAAGCGATCTCTTTCCCTTTTGGGTTGGTGATTTGTAACCCCAACCCTGTAACGCCTTCGACACTAGCAATGCTAGGACGAAACGGTATGACAGGGGCAATAAACCGAATTTTCATCCCCGGCTGAGAATTACTCCATGTAACATTACCCGATTTATCATTTCTTAGGATGGTTGGCGTTTCGATACAATCTAGTAATTCAATATTAATCGGAGTCTTATGGCCTTGTGCACCAATTGCTTTTAATGACGCAGTTTCAACATTCCCCAAATCAACAGATTGAAATGCAGAGTCCATCGATAAATGGCAAGCACTCTCAGTTAAGGAGCCGTAAACAAAAATTTTTCCATTGGCGCCTTCGACATCCCAATTTCCTGTGGCGTTATGAAAGGCATTCGAGGATGCCCCATATATGACAGACGGTGGAAATATCAGAGATAACCCGAGAAGCAAGGTAAGACTTTTTTGATTAATCATCTTTTCCTCTCTATTTATTTTCAGGAACAACCTGACATGTGCTGGCTTGGCATTTGAATTGCAATTTAGGACGGCCACCGTAGTCATTGATGTAGGTGAGAACAGGGTTCGCACCAACAGTAGAGCTTGGAACACCTAGGTTTTCTTGGCTAAATGGCGCGACCATAACAGCTTTAAAGTTTTGATTTACCGGTGAGTTGATACGCTCCGCAGCACCAATAATAGTGATGTAAAAGGGCGTTGGATTTTTTATAATATATTGGTCGCCTTGCTTAATAAGCTGTGTTTTTTCTTGCCAAGGGTTATTCAACATTTCAGTTTCGCTTAGCATGATGCTTTTGGGGCGATAAAATAATTTAATTTTGCTTTGTAATGCTAATTGCAAAACATTGGGTTTATCGCTTTTAGGTGGGATCTCTCTTAAGTTAAAGTAATAAACACTTTCTCTATCTTGAGGTAATTGGCTTATTTCAGGGAGTGCCTCAATACGGACTTGGCTTGATTTTTCCGGTTCAACTCTTTGCACAGGAGGTAATACGGCAAAGGGAGAGGTAATTTTCACCCCTTGAATATTTTCTACCCAGCCTTGAGCCAAATAAGGCAGTTGGTTATTTTTATTGGTAATAGTGATTGATACACTTTTTTGATCGCCATTAAAAATAATGCGAGTTCTATCTAAAGCAATTGCTGAGAAAGCACTTCCGCTAACTAAACTGCTTAATAAAATAGCACTGATATATAAATTAGTTAATTTTTTCATCGCAATCACTCATCTACAGATTATTATCTGTTTCATTACGTTTATTTGATAATGGTTTACAAGGAATGAATAATCCTTGGCTAATTGTTTCTAAATTCTCAGGAAAATGAATTTCACATTGAGCTGCACCACCCCAATGAATAATCATGACTTCATTCGGGTTGATTCCACTCACGTAGGCATACCCATTATCAGTGACTATTCCTGTTTCTTTTCCTGCCAAATTGGTAACCTGAGCACCAAAAGGTGGCGCAGAACCATCAGACATACGCATTGAAAGCATCATCTTTTCACCAGATAACACATTAAATTTACGGTAGCCAATCGCGCCTTCTGTTAATGTTGCTTGAACAATAGAATCAGTCACTTCGGCATTATTTGGTAGAGCGTTTAAGTCGACTTTAACTTTACTGCGGTAGTAGCTATTTAAGTCAGGCACAACCACTTTACCGAATGCATTTGATGCAATAGGGATACCGCGGTCTGATACGGGAATTTTAGCTACGCCGTCAGTGTCGATAAGTAAACGAGTGCCGCCAATATTTGAAACTCGGTGAGCATCTGCTCCTTTTAACGTCATAGTGAATCCGCCTTGAGCCCCTAATCCAAATGACGTGTAATTATTGTGAATATAGCTGGCATTTGCGGTTAACTTCGTATTATCGCCGTAATGAGTAATATAGGTGCTAGCGGTTCCACCTTTGTTGGTTGATCCTGCGCTGACTTGGTAATTGGTTCTATCAGACAGCTTGTCATAATAAGTTGCCCGGTTAACGGTGTCGTCCCGTGTTGCTTGTAATGAATAGCCGATATTGGCGCCATTTCCCCAAGGCATTGATGCTGAGATATAAAGGCCGTCATCATTTGTTTCGTTATATTTATTGCGATAAGCTGATAACGAAATATTAATATTTTTCAGGCTACCCCAATCTAAGGTTTTTGTGACCATTAAATTGTAGCGATTACTTTCTGGCTTATCCCAATACGTTTGGTGTGAATAGTTTAAATAAGCTGTAATTCTTGACTCCCTAAAGTTTTTATTTAGGGAAATCACATACATTTCCTTATTACTGCCTTGGCGTTCGCCAGAGTCTTTAGCCGTTAAAAAATCAGTCACTGTCATAAAGCTACGCTCAGAGAAGCGGTAGCCTGCGAATTGGACTTGGCTATCATAGTCATCAAAGCGCTTCGAATAGTTTATTCGATATGAATTACCAGTCAGTTTTTTATCATTCGGAATATTTGCAATAGAATGTGTAATATCGAAAGATAAAGCGCCAAATGCTAATAGGTCTCGGCCTACACCTACGTTGAATGCATTATAGTCTTGGCTATTTAATGAGCCTGCGAGTAATGACCAACCGTTGGTGACACCCCACGACATTTCACCACTAGCGAATGTATATCCATTAACATGGTGCTTCATATTCGTTGGTCGACCCATGGATAATTTATATCGAACACTACCGGGTCGCGTTAAATAAGGAATATTAGCCGTTTCAACCTGATATTCTTGAACTGAACCATCCTGCTCTTCGATTCGAACATCCAGTTTACCTGTCGTTGCATCACTTAAATTCTGGATACGGAAAGGTCCTGCAGCGACTTGTTCTTGGTAAATAATTCGCCCTTGTTGGCTAATAATTACTGTCGCGTTGGTGGTCGAAACTCCTGTAATTTCAGGTGCATATCCACGTAAGTTAGGTGGAAGCATTAAGATGTCCGTGCGTAAACTAACACCTGTAAATCGAAAGCTATCGAATAAATCAGTGTTAAAATAGTCTTCACCTAAGGTCAATTTAGCTTTAATACTGGTTAATGCTTTGTAGGCGTATAACCGACTCCATTGGAAATCATGCTCATTTTTACTATTCGAACTAGTTTCTCGTTGAGCACGTCCTTGCCAATCACCCCTGAAGCGCCAAGCACCAAGGTTCACGCCTGCAACGCCGTTTGCTGTCACATTATAGTTACTGTTGTTATCATGGGGTTTATTGGCTCTTGCGTTAATGTTGTAGTCGAAAAGCGCCCCAGAGATCCCTTCATCCCAGAGGGAAGGTGGATCCCAGTTGGCCGTTCTATATTCAAGATAGGCCTGAGGAATGCTCAGGTATAATGTTGAGTCAGATAAATCTCCTCGAGCTTGAAAACCGGGCAAGCTGAGTAAATCAAGGCACTCATTATTATGCCACCACGTGATTTTCTTCAGTGAATCTGCCGTTAATCCTAACAGCTGGACTTGTTCTTGAGTAATACACACAAGGCTCGCTTCAGGGTCATTCTTCGGCGCATAAAATGAAAATCGTTGCTCAGGCAGAGTTTCTTTATTTAATTGTATTTTCAGAGGGTAAGTGCCAGGCATAATATAACCAGCACGTGAGAATTGCTTAATATCAATGTTTTTTTTGTCTTCTAAATCAAATAATGCTGTATTAAATTGTATGGTATCAGCAGCATATAACTGGGCGGATAATGATCCAAAAGTGAACATTATCGTTGTCGTTATTATATTTATTTTGTGTTGTTTAAAAAACATAAAAAACATCCCTAAAACACCAATATAACTTTTAGAATTAATAATAATCGACCTTGAACCTTAATAAGGTTTGGTAATTACCCGCTTTAACAGGGTGATAATTGGTGACTAATTGCATTTGATATTTCAATATCATTGTGCCAGGTGTAATTCCTAATGCTGGTAATGGCTTTCCTGGTGTAATGGAATATCCAGATATATCATGCAATGCCAATTGCACTCCTTTTGCTTCACCCGAGAGTGTGAAGAAATTACCTTCTGATGGACCATCAAAAGTGACTTCGAGTGAATTCCATTCGTTATTATCTTTTGAATATTTTTCCCAACGGCAATCAACAAGTTTAATATTGAATTCTTTTATGGGGCCTTTCCCAACTTCACGAATATAGCTTGTTGGAAGCACCCCCATATTAATAGTCTGATCCCTAGACCCGATATCTATTGCACAGGCAGTATCGACTATCTCGCCGTTCATTGTGACTTTTCCCCATCCATGAGGTGATGCCGCCATTTGTGGCGAAAGAAATAATGTAAGTAGAAATAGAGATAATGCATTTCTTGGTGAATAGATAAGTCCTTTCACTTTAACCTCTGACTTAATTAGGTGACTAATAGAGGAATACGGATGTATTCCTCTTTAACTAATCAATTAGTTATAAGTTAAGGTAAAGTTAGTTACGCCTTCGAATTTACCTAATGGAATTTTATCCACTGCAACGTTTGCACCTTGTACATAAGCGCTATAACGTAGAGTGTTATCACCTGCTTGTAGTTGGTGCTCTTGTGCTGTAGCAACACCCATATCTAATGCTGCACCATTGGTATCTGTTAATTGAATACCGACGTTACCTGCGATAGTTGGATCAGTTGCATCTAAGCCAGTTACACCTAATAATTTAGGGTTAAACGCGGCACTAGAACCAGAGAATGTGATGTTAACTTTGTCATTATAGACTTTGTCATTTGCATCTTTAGGGAATACACAGTCTTCTAATTCAATGTTGAATTGTTTAGCAGTAGAAGTACCGCCATTCGCTAAAACAGAGTTAGCGATTTGGCCTAACCATACTGTTTGGTCAATAGAGTCAGAACTAATTGAGCAAGGTGCATCGATGATTTCACCTTTAAATGTAACTTTACCATGCCCTTGATCAGCGAGTGCTGGAGAAGCGATAGCGGCAGAAACAAGTGCTGCTAAAAATACTTTTTTCATTTGAACCTCATTTATATATAACAACGTGATGATTACCCAACAATTAAGTGGGCATAGTTAAAGTTTTATATTTTTTAAATAACTATTTGCTGTATAAAGAATTTAAAATAATTTCTGTTTGTCGATTGAAAATATAATGACAATTATCTTTCTCATCGAAGAGGCTTTCATTTTTATGAATAAATGAATTAGCATTTGAATGTTCTTCATTTATTTTCAATGTTATACTTTCGAAAAACGCACTAGGGTTAGTATCTAGATAGAATAAGATTGAAAATAGCATTGCACAGTTAATGCTACATATTCCTCTTTCATACCGAGAAATTTGTTGTTGTGATATCTTTAATTTTTTAGCTAGCTCTTTACCACTTAGCCCTTTTTCTTTTCTAAGATGAAATAATTCCAAACCAATTTGTTCAGTTAGTATTTTCTGAAAGTTATCTATACTGGTTTTTAACTTATTATTTTTCATATCTCACCAATAAAGCGTTATGTCAGTTAGGTTACAGTCAGACCTGCCTACAAAGTAAACGACTTGATTGTTTTTGACTCAAAAAAACGCAACAAAATAAATCAAAATGTTGCGTTAAATTGGTTTTAGCGATTTTGTTTTATATATTGGCATCGTCAGGATTAAAATCTTTAATTTGTGTTTTTGGTTAGTAAATGAAGAATATTTTACTGGCACATTTTAATGGTTAAAACATCACGGATGGTAACTTTTTGTTGTAGATAATAAAATTTTACATTAATTGCTGATTGCCTCTAAAATGTATTGTGCAAACAGATTTTTATGCTGTTTGATTTTGGTTAGTCTCAGAATTATACTTATTAGGCATTTTAAACATTTTGATTTATTATGTTGCATTATTATTTGATTTTAAATGAAATTTAAAACTTATCATTGTTTTAACTGAATTATTGTTAATTTTCTTTACAATTAACTTGTTTTTTGTTTTATTTGTCAAGTATATAATATATATTTCTTTTTTATTGTGGTTGTACAGAACTAAATTCCATTGATATTTAAATTTCATTACTCAAAGCATTAAAAATCTTCATATGACTGTCTAAAAATGAATGTAAATGTTTTTTTTGTGTATCTGAATTGGTAGTGGTATGTTAATTTAATGCGGTTTTAGGCGTACTCGTAATTGGAGTAATTAAATTATGATAATTGGTAAAAGAAGAATAAATAAAATTATTAACTAATCTTATTTTAGGTTTTTTGAAAGTAGTCAATCTATAGCTTTATTTGCGGTATTAAAAATAATCATTACACCCACTATTTATAAGAATACCTCAGTTTTATAAAACCAATTGGTTAAATAACTGAGGTATTTTTGGTGTTTAATTCATTTTATAATATTGAACTTTGGTTTCATGTTGACACAAGTCATTAAATTGTCTATTGATTAGACCAAATACCGCTAAAGCGTTTTTCATTACTTGCGGTATAAATTACAGTGTGGGCGATATTTCGATGCCCTAAATAGTCTTGAATTAATCGAGTATCTCTGCCGAGGTCAGCTAATGCGTACCCACACGCATGCCTTAACATATGTGGGTGAAGCTTGACGGGAAGTCCGGCTATCTTGCCGTATTGCTCAAATAAACGATAAATTTGATAACGAGAAATTTGGCTCCCTTTTTGCGAGATAAACAAACAATCTGAACTGGATGTTTTCCATGAGTCTCTTTCAATTAGCCATCTTTCTATTGCTGTAAATTCTTCTGGGATTATAGGTTGAACAGTGGATAGCCCTCCTTTTAATCGTCTGATATAGATGACTTTTTGGACTAAATCAATATCAGACATGGTGATATGAGTAAGTTCACTGACTCTCAAACCATGTAAAAAACTCATTAATAACAAACAATAGTCTCGATTAGGATATCGCCCCTGTTTGGTTGCATGTAATAGAGCGTTAACTTCTGTGCGTGTAATAAATTTACGTTTAGTCATTATGATCTCATTTATACCTCGTTACATTTCGCTATATACTCACAACAAATTAACTAAAAATAATTAATTTTCCTAAAATTAAATATAATATGTCATAAATGTGTGTGATGATACCTAAATACGAGTGATTAAGCATGATGACTTTTCATACTTTTTAGTCGTACTAAAAAGAGTCAGTGTGCAGAAAGTATGGAATTGTTGAAGCACAAAGTGCATTTTTGTGATACTGGTTTCGTTCCCGGAGATAAATTGATTTATGAGGGAATATTGTTGTGTTGGCACTAAGAAGAGGTGGGCTGTAAATGGCATCTGCGGGTAAAAATTTGCCAAACAGCACCATAAATGACGCTGCTTGGCGGTTTTAATTTACGATTATTCTTTCTTCTCTTTCTCTTCTTCTAATACTTCTCGATACCAACGAGGATGGTGTTTTCTTGCCCATCCACGTGTTACCCAGCCTTCGACCATACTACGAATAGAGCCTTTTACCCAAAAGGCTGCATAAGCATGAACAACAACCGTGATAATCAGAACGATTGCAGACAGTGAGTGTGCCAGTAATGCCGCGCGGATGATTGAAATCGAGAAATAATCCGCGAAGTAAGGACGCCAAATAATAATCCCACTGACTGTGAGGACGATAAGGCACAGGCTGAGAACCCAATAAATCCCTTTTTGGCCAAGGTTATAATGACCAATATCGCCAGCTTCCTCATTACGTAAAACTTTATGAATGTTTTTAGCCCAAATAAGGTCTTGTTTATCCACAAAATTATATTTTAAGTATCTGAAAAACATAAAAATAAATAAGAATGCCATGACGCTACCGACAAACGGGTGCAGTAAGCGTGATAATTGTGGCGTTCCTAAGATATTCATAAACCAGTTTAATGAGGGGAAAAAGAAACCTAACCCACTGAATGCCGTAAAAATAAAGGCAATGACCACCAACCAGTGATTAATACGCTCAGATGCGCTATGGCGTAAAATCGTGTCGCTGTGCTTTTTCATCAGTGTTGATCCTCTTTGTGCTCAGACGGTACAGTTTGAGAAGCCGCTTCTTTATCTTTTTGCGCTTCTTCCTCATCTTCTTCTGTGGTGTGGTTAGGCCCAATACCGAAGTAATGGAAAATAGCGCCAGCAAAGGTTGCTGCAAAGCCCACTGCGGCCAAAGGTTTCCAAATTCCCTTCCAGAATTTTACCGTTTCACTGATTTCTGGATTTTCAGGGAGCCCATGGTAAAGATTGGGTTTATCGGCATGATGAAGAACATACATAACGTGAGTTCCGCCAACACCTTGTGGGTCATAAAGCCCGGCATTTTGATAGCCACGGGTATTCAGCTCAGCAACACGTTCTTGAGCAAGATGTTTCATATCTTCTTTACTGCCAAAATGAATTGCACCGGTTGGGCAGGTTTTTACACATGCAGGTTCTTGACCCACTTCGACACGATCGACACACAATGTGCACTTATAGGCACGATTATCCTCTTTATTGATTCGAGGGACATCAAATGGACAACCTGCGATGCAGTAACCACAACCGATACAGTGCTCCGATTGAAAATCAACAATACCGTTAGCATATTGGACAATAGCACCTTCCGCTGGGCAGGCTTTTAAGCAACCCGGGTCAGCGCAGTGCATGCAACCATCTTTACGGATTAACCATTCTAATTTGCCATTTTCTTCAACTTCAGAAAAGCGCATAACCGTCCAAGATTTTGCCGTTAAGTCGATAGGGTTATCATAAACACCAATATTGGTGCCCACTTGGTCACGAATATCGTTCCATTCTGAACAGGCCACTTGGCAGGCTTTACAGCCAATACAGACCGTAACATCAATCAGTTTTGCGACTTCTTCTTGATGGTTGCGCACTTGTGGTGCTGGTGTAAGGCTATTCGTTGCCGAACGGCGAATAATATTTTGAGATTGCAGTGACATAATTTCTCCTTACGCCTTTTCAACATTGACTAAAAACGCTTTATATTCAGGCGTGAATGCATTTGCATCACCAACCGATGGCGTCAATGTATTGGCAAGGAAACCTTTTTGTGTTGCTCCCTCAAAGCCCCAATGGCAAGGGATCCCAATGGTTTCGACCACATTACCATTGATGGTTAATGGGCGAATACGTTTGGTGACCACGGCCTTGGCTTTAATAAAGCCTCGTTTGGCACTGACTTTGACTTCATCACCTTGTTTAATGCCTTTTTGTGAGGCTAATTGCTCACCAATTTCGATAAATTGGTCAGGCTGCGCAATGGCATTTAATAACGAATGTTTCGTCCAATGACGGAATAGCTCAGTAATGGAGTAAGTGGTTGCTACATAAGGAAAATCTTTTGCATTGCCTAAGTGATCTTTATCATAGCTATATAAACGGGCTACTGGGTTACGCGACACTTTTGGATGCAAAATATTATGTTCTACTGGGGATTCAAACGGTTCGTAGAACTCAGGGAATGGGCCGTCAGCCATTTTATCCACGGCAAATAAGCGACCAACACCCTCAGGCTGCATAATAAATGGCCCTACACCGCTGTTTGGCGGGGCATTACCAAAATCAGGAACATCAAAGCCCCCCCATTGGGTACCATCCCACTTAATGAGTTGGCGTTTTTCATCCCATGGTTTTCCACTTGGGTCGACTGACGCACGGTTATAGAGAACACGGCGGTTTTGCGGCCATGCGAACGCCCAACCCGGGGTACAACCTAAACCAGATGGATCTGCATTATCGCGGTTTGCCATCTGATTGCCTTTTTCTGTCCAGCAACCAGAATAGACCCAGCAAAAACTGGCTGTTGAGCCATCGGATTTCAATTGGTGGAAGCCATCAAGTTGCTGCCCTTTCTTGAATAATAGCTTGCCCGCATCATCATAAATATCCTGCATCGCTTGGCCATTCGCTTCCCTTGCCACTTCTTCCGGTTGTGGATCATAAGGGTCAACATAGTTCCAAGAGAGATTCATTAATGGCTCAGGGCAAACACCGCCTTCTTCTTGGTATAGTTGGCGTAGGCGCATCAATAAATGCCCCAAAATTTTACCGTCATGCCATGCTTGAGCGGGTGGTCGTGAGCCCGCCCAATGCCATTGTAACCAGCGCCCAGAGTTTGCGATTGAGCCATTTTCTTCTGCAAAACATGAGGATGGAAGGCGGAAGACTTCGGTTTGAATATCGGCGGTATTGACATCGTTCATCTCGCCATGGTTTTGCCAGAAGTTTGATGATTCAGTAACCAAAGGGTCAATGATGACCAGATATTTGAGCTTCGAAAGCGCTACACTACATTTGTTTTTATCAGGGAATGCAGCTAATGGGTTAAAACCTTGAACGATATAGCCGTTCATTTTGCCATCAACCATCATTTGGGTTTGCGCCATGATGTCATAGCTCTTATCCCATTTAGGTAGCCAGTGATAACCCCATTCATTGGCTGCGGTGGCATTGTCACCCCAAAAGCTTTTCATTAAGCTAATGAAAAAATCGGGCGTTCTTTTCCAGTAGTTCACTTGGTCAGGCACGATTGAGCTTGGTGTGATTTGCGACAGATAGGTTTGTAGTGAATCCTGTTTCTCATTGGGTAACGGCATATAGCCCGGTAGATTCAAAGAGAGTAACCCTAAATCGCTATAGCCTTGGATGTTGGAGTGGCCACGTAGCGCATTAACACCACCACCCGGCATACCTACGTTACCTAGTAATAGCTGGATCATACCTGCGGTACGAATAGTTTGTGCCCCGCCAGTGTGGTGAGTCCACCCTAAAGCATACAAAATGGTCGACGTTCTATCTTTGCCAGAAGTCGAGGCAAGTTGTTCACAAATATAGATAAAATCGTCGAGTGGTGTACCACACAAGGTTGTGACAACTTCAGGCGTATAGCGAGAAACGTGTTGCTTTAATAGATTCCAGACACAGCGAGGGTGTTGAAGTGTTTCATCCTTGAGCGCATGGCCATTTGCATCGGTTTCATAATGCCAAGAGCTGCGGTCATACTGCTGTTTATTATCATCAAAGCCACTAAAAAGCCCATCTTCAAAGTGATAGTCTTCGCGAACGATTAATGGAGCATTGGTATAGGCTTTGACATACTCATGTTGAATTTTATTATTTTCAATAAGGTAGCGGATAACACCAAGTAAAAATGCCGTATCTGAACCCGCACGAATTGGAGAATACATATCTGCCACAGATGCACTGCGGTTAAAGCGTGGGTCAACAACAATGACTTTGGCATTATTTTTGATCTTGGCTTCGATAACCCATTTGAAACCAACGGGATGAGCTTCCGCCGGGTTTCCACCCATAATTAAAATGACGTTGGCATTTTTAATATCAACCCAGTTGTTGGTCATTGCACCACGACCAAATGTCGGGGCAAGTGCGGAAACAGTTGGGGCATGGCAGAGTCGGGCTTGGCAGTCGATAGCGAGCATGCCTAATGAGCGAGAAAATTTATTATCGAGAATGCCTGTTTCATTACTCGCCGCCGATGAACACAACATGCCTGTTGTCAGCCAGCGGTTAACTTCTTGGCCTTTTTCATTATGCGTAACGAAGTTTTCATCGCGGTCTTTTTTCATTAAACGCGCAATTTTGTCTATCGCTTCATCCCATGAAATACGTTCCCATTTATCGGAACCCGGTTTGCGGTATTCTGGGTATTTTAGGCGGTTTTCACTGTGGATATAGTCGATAAGCCCCGCCCCTTTTGGGCATAACGAGCCTCGGCTAACAGGGTGATCAGGGTCGCCTTCGATGTGATAGATATTTTTTTCTGCATTTTTTGCGCCATCACCTAAGCTGTACATCAAAATACCGCAACCCACGGAACAATAGGTACAGTTATTACGTGTTTCGATAGAGCGTAAGAGCTTATATTGGCGAGAACCTGCGAAAGATACATTTGGGGCAAAACCAAGTAGTGCAGCGGAAGTTCCTGCCATACCACCGGCACAGATCTTGAAAAAAGACCGTCGACTGACTTGCATCAGCGTCTCCTTGTTAATTGATAAGAAAGCCCAAGGCTAGGTCGTTAAAAACAACCTATCCGCGGCGAATTTCATTTTTCAATCATTCAAGACAGACCTGAGCATCATGTTCGAACTCAATGTAATGAACTACTACATAAATGATGGGCGCTAATTATAATTACTAAAAAAAATAAATCCATAGTAACAATATGGAAACAGTTAGGTAGAAAATTGCATAACAAAAGGTGACATACCAAAGGATAATCGATAAATTCCCTCTTTAGCGGGCAATATGACTAAATCTGTATTGCTCAGGGAAATATCTTAATAAACTAAGTTATTTTTTTAGAACATATTGTTTTAATTAAATAATTGCAGCATCTCACAAATTTACCTCCCTGAATTCTACATAAAGTCTCTATCTGGCGTATAATCAGCAAATTGATTATTTTGTGCTATTTCATCATTATTAATCATCATCACGTTATTGGCCCCTGCAGTATAATGGGATTTTTCGGCAAAATTGGTCAGGTGGGATATGTTGGAATTTTTAAAAAATTACGATAATTTAACGATCAGTGAAAAAAAGGCTTTAAAATACCTGAACGACAATATTGCCGATATACCATACTTAAATATCAATGATTTAGTTGCTAAAACGTATGTGTCTAAAACAGTCATTATTAATTTATCGCAGAAATTAGGCTTTAGTGGTTTTAAAGAGCTTAAATTTCAAATTAATAATTATATTCTGTCCAAAAATAAAACTGAAAAAGTCACTCCCGCTTCCTACAAAAAACAACTTGAGAAAAACATTAATAAAAGCTTTACGCTGATTAATGAAGATCAAATAAATGACTGTGCGAATATCTTACATAAATCGCGAAATATTTTTATTGTTGCGAGGGGAACCAGTAAGGCAGTGGGTTATTATCTTGAGCACTTACTCTTTGCATTAGGTCTGCACTGTTTTTTTATTAATGACTACAATTTGTCTGATTCTTTCACTAGGCTCGTTAGCAAAGATGATACGGTGATATTTATTTCCCTTTCTGGCGGCACAAAAAAGATTATTGAAACCGCTAAAATTGTCCAATTAAAAGGGGCGAATATCATTAGTATGACGGCATTCAATACCAATGAATTAACCAGTTATACCGATAATACGCTTTTTTGTTTCGCAGACAGCTACGATACTAAAAGGGATGACACCAAGTCCCGTATCGGTTTTTTTATCTTAGTTGATTTACTTATCAATGAGTTAGAAAATCTACTTTAGATAACTTCCTTAACTTACCCTTTTTATATCATCACCTTTTTATTGTTATTTTTAACAATAATGATGTTTCAAAATGACCTAGGTCATAATTTATGACCTAAGATAATTTTTAAAACCGGGACATCATTTCTTTTATAAAACCCCCAAGCTAGTATGCCTTTAATTCTAATAATAGAAGTCATAAGGAAAAAGTATGGCCAGAAGAAAGTTTGGTGAATCTATCCAACGCTTTGGGAGAACATTACTCCTTCCGATTGGTGTGCTTGCACCTATCGGTATGATATTGGGTATCAGCGGTGCGTTAGTGCAAACGTATATGATTGCACGCTTTCCTTTCCTCGGAAATGAAACAGTTAACGCTCTATTAGTTAGCATTCGTTCTATTGCAGGGGTGATTTTCGATAATATCCCATTGCTGTTTGCGATGGGGGTTGCTTATGGGATGAGTCAGAGAGATAAGGGGATTGCCGTCTTTGCGTCGGTAGTCGGTTACTTATCCTTGATCATTACCATGAATATTTGGTTGGTTCTCACCGGCAAGCTCGCTGATGCAGCGATTATGAGCCAAGTGGGGCAGATTAAAGTCCTTGGAATACAAACTCTGAATATCAGTGCCGCAGGGGGGATTATTACCGGTTTAATTGCCTCTTGGGCGACTGACAAGTTCTATAACCTTGAGCTCCCAACCGCGTTTGCATTCTTCTCTGGTAAAAAATCAGTGTCTATTATCATGATTGGTTTAATGATCATGGTCGGCGCATTGTTACCGTTTATCTGGGAAGTTTTAGTTCAAGGCTTAATGAAGCTATCCGCCGTGTTTTTGAGTCCAGTTGGGCCATTCTTTACCGCAGGTGGTGAGCGTTTATTCATTCCGTTCGGGTTGCACCACGTCTGGAACGTGTTGTTCCGATTCACGGAAGCGGGCGGTACTTATGTTATTGATGGGCAAACTTTTGTTGGTGTTGTTCCTGCATTAACTGAAGTGTTATTCAAACAAGGCCCTAACAGCGAATATTGGGCAATGATGCCAAGTTTGACCCGCTTTATGGCGCAGCAACAAATGTTAGTAACGCTGTTCTTATTCCCTGCTATCGCACTGGCAATTTACAGAACATCGAAGAAAGAAAACCGCGCAGAAGTGAAGTCGATGTTGGTGACAATGGTACTGACCGCGATGCTGGGTAACGTGACCGAACCGCTCGAATTTACTTTCGTATTTATTGCGCCACTGCTGTATCTCATTTACGCGATTATTGTCGGTATTGGGGCGGTATTACTTTCTTTCGCGGGTGTTGCTATCGGTTATATCCGAGGAACGGTATTCGACTTCACGATATTTGGATTGCTATATGAGCACACCAACTGGATATTCTTGGTCATCATTGGTAGCTGTTTAGCCGTCGTCACTTACTTTATTTTCTACTGGGCGATTATTAAATTTGATATCAAAACCCCGGGTCGTGAAGAGTCCAGCAATCTGAAAAATACCTTAATTAAAGAAAAGCGTTATGGCGAAATTGCGGAAATTTTAATCCAAGCGTTAGGCGGCAAACAAAATATTCGTAACGTGGATAACTGTATTACTCGTATGCGTATTGATGTGGGTGAAGTGAATCAAATTGATAAAGATTTAATGTTGGAATCAGGATGTACCGCATTCTTCTTTCCATCGGCAAACCATGTCCATGTCGTTTATGGGCCGAAGGTTGAATTCGTTCGCAATGCTGTTGATGAAGCAATGAAGAAATAAAGAAGGGATACGAAATGAGAGCATTATACGATTCTAAAAGTAAAACCATTGATGACCGAGGTATTAAGGCGCTTTTATCTGATGAAGCGAAATATACGACTTGGTTAATGTTTGAATCTATGTTGGCTCAAGCACAAGCGGAACAGGGGTTTATTCCCCAGTCCGCAGCTGATGAAATCAAAGAAAAGGCCATTATTGAAAATATTGATTTCGAAGAAATGAGCCGTATTTACCAAAAAATTGGCCATGGATTTGTACCTTTTCTGAAAGTATTAGTAAATGCATGTTCAGAAGAGAGTGGTAAATATATCCACTACGGTATTACCACTCAGAATATTCAGCAAAGTTCCCAGCTGTATATGATGAAAACAGTACACAACAAATTTATGCTGTTACTGAGTGAAATCATTGAGAACTTATCGGGATTGGCAGAAAAAACCAAACATATGGTCATGCCGGGTCGAACTCATGGGCGCCATGCAATCCCGATCACTTACGGCTATAAAGTGTCGGTGTGGATCAGTGATTTTATTGACTGCTACCAGCGTATGAAAGAGTGTGAGAAACGCGTATTCACTATCATGATGGGAGGGGCGGTTGGCGCATTTAACTCTATGCCAGGTATTGGCCTAGAAGTACAAAAACGCGTCGCTGAGCTAACGGGTATGCATGCGATGGAAGTGCCATCAAGAAACCTAAGTACCCATAAATTAGAATATATGGCGAACTTGGCGCTGATGGCGAATATCTGCCATAAAATTGGCGAGGAAGTTTACAGCACCACATTGGAAGAAATTGCTGAAGTTTCTGAAGGATTTACCAAGGGCACGGTGGGTAGCAGCACGATGCCTCACAAGATTAACCCTAAATTAGCAAAAGGGATTATTGCGAATTCACAGAAATTATACTCTTTGCCAAGTGTGGGTATGTACTCAGCGGTACGCCCTTATGAAGGCGACAGTAGTTCTTATATGTTATTCGATGGCTTAATTGAAGAAGCGTTAGAGTTAACGACAGAAATCCTATTAAGAACTGAAGAGCTTTCAAGAACTATCGTTCCTCATGAAGATAGAATGCTGCATAACGTATTGAGAAATAAAGGATTAGACAATACTGAATACGTCATGATGAAAATGGCAGAAAAGCTGGGGAAAGATAAAGCCCATGAGCTGCTATATGAAGAAGCGATCAAGACTGCGGCGGACGGTGAGGATTTCTATACTAATCTAACCAAAAACAGTGTGATTTCAGCTGCTTTTAGCAATGATGAAATTAAAGCGATGCTTGACCCGCGTTCTTATATTGGTCTGTCCGTTGAGATAGCAGAAAAAGAAGCTAAACGTGGCTTAGCTATTTCACAAGAAATTAAAAAAAGCTACCAGTAGCAATCATTAAAAATAATAAAAGAGCGACCTATTCATTAGGTCGTTTTTTTTTGATAAGAAATAATAGCGTATAACTGATTATGTTTTTTTAAGTTGTACTAATTGATAAGTTTTTCATTTAACGTTTTTTTATTTATACATAGATACGGCATCTCAACTGTTGAGCCGTCATTTTTACTCTCTTAAATAAAGGTGAAAATTATCTATGTCTAAACAATATCGCTTTACAGCTAAAGCTGTTGATTTTCTATTACCTAATATTAAAAATGCAAATAGAGATGAAAGTGTTATTCATATCTATGCGACAGGTTCTTTTGAAAATGAAGTGGAAGTAAAAAAAATACACTTTATCCTCAATGGTTTGGCGATAAATTCTGCACCTTTTACGGCTCTGCTTGCATTTGTTTTTGGCTCAAAAGGGACTGATGCAAAAACGGGGTTTACTCCACCAACTAAACTGGTTTTTACCTGTACGGAGAATGAAATGAATGAAGGTGTATTTGATATTGTATCTATAGGACTGGAGTCAGAAGGCCTTTGGTAAAAATATTATCGCCGCTTAGTAAAAAGCAGCAATAATATTTGGAAAAATGTTTACTCGCCCGCTAATGCTCTTGGGAATAGTAAGTTGTTTTCTAAGTTAATATGATTCATTAAATCATCTATTAATTCATTGATCCCATTATAAAGCACACGCCAAGTGGTACAGGCTTCTGCGGGAGGTGTCACATTATCTGTGATGCCTTTAATCGCTTCTAATAAATCCCCAGCATCATCATGTTCTTGTTCCATGACACTAATTGGGCCCGCTGCATTTTGCCCTAAACCATTTTTAATCATCGGGAACAATACGCGTTCCTCTTTCATCATATGGCTTGTTAATTCTTCAAGCAGCGCTTCAAGGTATTTTGCTAAACCACTCGGAACGGTTGGCTTATTGGCATGAACTCGCTCGACCTTTTGTGCCTGTAAAATCAGTTCAGGCAATTGTTCTCTGTGTCTATCGTGATAACGGACAATAATAAAATCAATAATTTCACCTAGCGGGGCCGCTCGCCAGTCTTTCTCTAATGTTTCGTTTGATAATTCCACTAATTGTTTTTCTAATGTTTCAATGTCTAAATTCAATTTTTCTGCACTTCGATTGAGCGTTTGTTTTCCGCCGCAGCAATAATCCATATTGTATTGGCGAAAAAGCGCTGATGCTCTTGGAATCGATAAGGCAAGCTGGCCAAGTGTTTTATCTCTTAATTGCATGTGAGGTGTCCTCTATAAAATCATAAAATTCTTATTGTGCTTTGGTCAGTACGTTTATGCAGATAAAGCCCATTTACGTGCAATATCTCGGCCATATTCACGGCAGCTTTCTAGCGTTGCAGTATCTGGTTTCCATTTTGCTTTTAATGATAAGGCGGTATCAAACCCTGCATCCATTAGCCGCGTTTGCACTCGATCAACGGCGCCACCATTCCAGCCAAAGCTGCCAAATGCTGCCGCTTTTTTATTTAAAAATCGTAACCCAGTAATTTCCTCAAGCATGCCTGCAATTTTGGGCATCATCACGTTGTTCATGGTTGATGTGCCGACAAGGGCGCCTTTAGAACGAAATACATGTGTAATGATGTCGTTTTTGTCACTTCTTGCGATATTGAAAATCTTAACGGCAACATTAGGGTCAGCCTCATTAATACCTTGTGCAATGGCATCGGCCATTAAACGGGTATTATTCGACATGGTATCGTAGAAAATTGTGATGCGGTCTTCTTGATAATCAGCCGCCCATTTCAAATATAATTCAACAATTTGCGTTGGATTATCTCGCCATACCACACCGTGTGACGTTGCAATCATATCGACTGGCAAGTTAAAGCCTAAGATCTCATTAATTTTCGGGGTCACTAAGCGGCTAAAGGGTGTCAGAATATTGGCGTAATATCGCTGACATTGATCAAACAGTTCATTTTGGTCGACTTCATCGTTGAATAACCGTTCATCACAATAGTGTTGCCCAAACGCATCGTTACTGAAAAGAACGGCATCGTCAGTAAGGTAAGTCATCATGCTATCAGGCCAGTGGAGCATGGGGGTTTCAATAAATATCAGCTGCTTATTATTGCCAATATCTAGGGTATCCCCTGTTTTGACGACATTAAAATTCCATTCAGGGTGATGATGGTGACCATTGATTGAGTCAATAGCGTTTGCGGTGCAATAGATAGGCGTGTTAGGAATATAGCTCATGAGCTCAGTTAAGGCTCCTGCATGGTCTTCTTCTGCATGATTGATAACAATGTAATCGATATCATTTAAATCAATCTGACTGCGTAGATTTTGTACAAACTCGCGGCTAAATTTATGGTCTACCGTATCGATAAGGACATTTTTCCCCTCACAAATCAAATAGCTGTTATAGCTACTTCCTTTGAGTGTTTTGTACTCAGTACCATGAAAATCACGCACTTCCCAATCACGTTGACCTACCCACTGAATGTTATTTTTTACATGAATCGCCATATTAATTTTGCCCTATATTTCTTTGGAGTATACAAAGACATAATCAATAACCATGCCATGTTTTTATCTAATTGATTTTAAATAACTTTATTATTTTTAGAAAAATAAATATGTCAAAATGACTATGCTAAAATGGGTCATTATGACTATAATAATAGTCAAATTGACAATGAGGAATGATGATGGGTTTTTCTGTCGATGCGTTAGCGCAAATCGCGATTGAGTTACAAAGTGGTATTGAACACTCAGATCGCTTTCAACGGCTGATTACCACATTGAGGCAATCCCTGAAATGTGATGCTTGTGCATTACTTCGTTATGAATCAGGCCAGTTCATTCCTTTAGCAATTGATGGTTTAATGGCCGATGTACTGGGAAGGCGCTTTTTATTAGAAGGGCACCCACGACTCGAAGCGATTGCACGCGCTGGGGATGTAGTACGTTTCCCAGCGGATAGCCAACTTCCAGACCCTTATGATGGTTTAATCCCACATCATCAACACCTTAAAGTTCATGCTTGCGTAGGGCTACCTTTATACGCAGGGCAGAATCTTATCGGTGCATTAACTTTAGATGGACTGTCTCCTGACCAATTTGATGCCTTTAGTAATGAGTCTTTGAGGTTAATTGCTGCACTTGCGGCGGGAGCACTAAACAATGCCTTGTTGATTGAACAGCTTGAAAACCAGAATGTTTTACCAGGCCAACCTGGCTTATTTAAACCCACAGGGCAAACAGAAATTATTGGCTTATCCCTGCGTATGCAGCAATTGAAAAAAGAAATCGATATTGTTGCTGCATCTGATCTGAATGTACTTGTGGGAGGCGAAACGGGAACAGGAAAAGAGCTAGTTGTTAAATCCATACATGAAAAATCATTGCGAGCAGATAAGCCATTGGTGTATTTAAACTGCGCGGCATTACCTGAAAATGTGGCTGAAAGTGAATTGTTTGGGCACGTAAAAGGGGCATTCACAGGGGCAATAAGCCACCGAAGTGGTAAGTTCGAGATGGCAGATAATGGCACATTGTTTCTTGATGAAATTGGTGAGTTGTCATTATCATTGCAGGCAAAATTATTGCGTGTTTTACAATATGGTGATATTCAGCGAGTGGGAGATGATCGCAGTTTGCGGGTCAATGTGCGGGTATTGGCAGCAACTAACCGTGATTTGCGCGAAGAGGTTTTAGAAGGGCGTTTCAGAGCTGACTTATTTCATCGGCTTAGTGTGTTCCCATTATTTGTTCCGCCATTAAAAGAGCGAGGCGAAGATATTATTTTGCTTGCGGGGTATTTCTGCGAACAATACCGCCAACGTTTTAATTTATCGAGTGTGGTATTAAGCTCATCATTGCAAATGTATTTGCTTAATTACGTGTGGCCTGGAAATGTCAGGGAGTTAGAGCATGCTATCCACCGTGCAATTGTACTTGCTCGGGCATCTACTCATACAGGCGATGTTATTTTACAGCCACACTATTTTACGTTTAACCATCCTGAGCCTGAGCAGGTAGTTGACCAGCCACTTACGCTACCAGTGAGCGCTAACTTGCGTGATGCAACGGATGATTTTCAACGTAAAATGATTACCCAAATATTGGAACAAAATCATTATAATTGGTCGGCAAGTGCTCGCGATTTATCGTTGGATATTGCAAATTTGCACCGATTAGCCAAGCGATTAGGCTTAAAGTAATTAGGAGTAATAGATAATAAATTTATTACTGCATTGATAAAACGGGTAGTAACATTTTTTCTGAGAAAGACAGAGGGAGTGGCGTAATTTTATTGGTCATCATGATTAACTCTTTGTTTTTTTCTATTCTTATACTAATTCCTAGAGGTACTTTGCTTATCATAATATGCTCTGGGATATTCATTTTAAAATAAACCGCACGGTTAGTTGTATTCGTTTTAAAGTGATAGCTATAGGTATCATTACTCGAGATGTTCATTTCTAATGGGCTGATTGATAATGTTATTTCTGCATTATCTGGGATGTTTGTATGTGAATATATATTCCCTTCAAGGCTATGGGATAAGTCTAGCATTATAATTTTAGATAATTGATTACAACCAAGTAGCAAGCTAATAAAGGCCAAAATAAATGAAAGATGAATAATTTTTTTTAATATATTGATAAAATGCATGATTAATTTCTTCTACGTATGGATTTATTGGAATGAGCGGACAAAAACTTTTTGAAAAAAGCATCGAATATAAGAATAAACATTTTTTCTATCTTGATGATTTTTCGATAAAACTGGCATTTCAGATTTATCACCAGTATATAAAATACCAATTCTTGGTAGTGTCATGATAAGGTTTTCATCTAACTCAACTTTTTTAAAAGATTGGCGTAACTGTCTCACGAGTTTGTAGTAACTGCTTTCAGTCACAATTGTTCCTCTTTTTTCCCAAATTTCGTACATAATCTCTCTTTTATTACTTGTTTTTACTAATAATAATTTTAAGAGGCAAGACTCATTTTCTGTAAGACTGATAGATTTTTTTCCTTTGGAAAGTGTTCTTTTTAGTGGGTTATAAACAACTTCTTCGGATAACAAAATCATGGGTTCTATTCCCGTGTATTCCATACTACTCATATACTTTCCTATAAATGATAATTGGGTAAGAAATTAGTCATATCCTAACTTCCACTAAAATATGCTTCAATATAAAAAAACAGGAGCCGATAATAAATAAAAAAAATTAAGTCGTTTTTTTATAATAGCTCTGAATTTATTGTTAGGATAAATTTAACCCATATCGTTAGGATATATATATCAAAAAAATATACATAATTTTTATTTTTTAGAGGAGGGGAATAGAAAGGAAATATAAAAGAGGTAAATAATTATCAACATGCGTACTAACTTTACCTCTATAAAAATAGGTCTAATATTGACGGTGGTTATCGTTTTTAAGCTCAGTCATCTTCATCATTGCCATCAATATTAAAGCTAGATATATTTTTGTTAAGTTGCTCAGTAAACGGTTGGTTCATTAAATTTATCGCCATATAACGCTTTAATCCATTTGTGAATTTATCATAGAGTGATGGCATTCCATCATTCGGTAGCGATTTGAGTACTTGAGCGGTACCTGCGATAAAATTTTCTTTTTCATTTTTTTTAAGCCGAATGAGCGTACTAAAAATAGTAGAAAAAAACTCTTTATCTGTTTCTTTTGATTGAAATTTTTCAATAAATTTATCTATTTTCTCTTGTGTCTTAGGTGAGATATTCACGGTGTGTTTTATTGTACTTGATGCTGAAAGTGTCGTGCCTTTTGCGATAAGGTTTATTTTATCGTGGGGGTGGTTTATTGGCACGACAGAGTTTATTGGTATTAGTGTATTAATGGGCTTATTGGGGAGTATCTTCATTATTGTCTTTCTCTATATTTATTCTATCAATAAGTTTCTGGTATGCCATTTTTTGCTCATCAAGTATTTGGCAACGAGCAGGGATGGAGAAAATCTGTGGTAATGTATTTTTAGTTGCAATTGAAGGTGAGAAATAGCAAATTTGGTTATTAGCTTCTAACGCAATGGATTCATAATCAGAATGGGGCAGTATCGTAATGTTTTGTTTTATATCATTTAAATTTGCATGTATCTGCGCTGGCAAATGTAAGGTTGTTTTTGATGCTATTTCAGGGGAGTGAGCAAAGTAATGCGCAATAATATCTTTCAAACGGTCATCATTAAACAGCGACATCAATAGGTTTTCAAGCCTGACTTGGCTTTGATTTACCTGTTCCTGAAAGGCAATTTTGCTGTGTTCTAACCCAGCAATAAAATCATGTAAAAGCTGTTTTACTCCATCATTATAGCCTTGCTGATAAGCAATTTTGTGTAAGTGAGCCTTATTTTCCTGTGTTTGTTGGTACAGATCTGCTGTTTTCTTTTTAGCGTATTGCAGGATGTTTTTTTCATATTTCTCTGCATTCAGTACTTGTCTTTTAATGAGTACTTTTTCTTGTGAAGTTGCCATCACTTGCAAACCTGTTTCATTATTTTCGATTTCTGCTGACATGGTGACACGCCTCCTCGATTAGATCCCAAGGTAATGCTCCTTTGGAATAAGTAGGAATAAGTTGTTGAGTGTTTTGACTAAACATATATTTTGCACGTGAAACATAAATGTTACCGAAAGGAGTAAGGTAAGCTAAAAGCTGGGCCGCACCAAAGGCAGACAGTGCTTGTGGAATGTTTTCCTTAGGTAACATATCTTTATTTAATGATTTTCTTTGCCATAAATGACCGAGTGTTATTGCAATCGTAGGGAATGCTCCCCAATTATTTGATAATAAACTGGGTAATATTCGGGTATTTTCATTTGGCATCTTTAATGCGTATTTTTCAATCAAATTTTGATTGTGTTGCTGCTGCAATTTTGCGGGTAATTGATGATAAATGGGGAG
Organism: Providencia sp. R33; assembly: GCF_019343475.1. Taxonomy (NCBI): domain Bacteria; kingdom Pseudomonadati; phylum Pseudomonadota; class Gammaproteobacteria; order Enterobacterales; family Morganellaceae; genus Providencia; species Providencia sp. R33. The sequence continues at coordinate 3,889,152 of NZ_CP072453.1, forward strand.
ATTAAATTCATCATGAAAGTAATTCCCCGGTGCTAAAAAAATATTTTTTTGGTCAATAAGAAGCTTATTTAGTAATAACATCTAAATTATTCTCAGCGATTTCATCAGATTGTTTTTTATTTGATTGTCGTTTCAAAATAAATGCAAATAAGCTAAAGAGAAACACAATCACAACAAAAATAGTCCCTATCAAGATAGGCTGAAAACTATTCTCCGATGTCGATTTTAATTGGTATTGAAGTGGTGGACGATTAATGACAACAACTGAGACATTGTCGTAAGTTGTTTCTGAAAAACTACTATTTAAAAATAGTTTTATTTTGCTCATCATCATTTTCGGGTCTTCATTTCCCGAGTAAGTCACCAAGCTGGAGACTTTTTGTACTGGCTTTACTGTACCATTGCCATTTAAAGGGTAACTCACATGTACCCTCGCATTGACTACGTCGGGGATAGATAATAATGACTGTTCTAAGCGTTGTTCAATTAAAGATAATAAACGGGTTCGCTCCGCTTGCGGTGATGCGACAAGCGAGTCACCAGGAAAGGCTTGAATAATCTCAACTGGGTCTTTTGAGGGTAGGTTGTATTTTTGCAGCAAATCAACGGCAATGACAAAATTATCGCTCGAGACACGGATGGTATCTCCACTCTTATTATCGTGCTTGCGAGTTGCATCGACGCCATGGGCTTGCAAGATCGCGAGAACTTCATTGCTTTGCCTTTGGCTTAAGTTACTCAGTAATAATTGATTGTCACAACCGACTAATAAAGCTATAACCCCAATTAGCAAAAATCTTTTTAAAATGTTCATGATTTTACTGTGCTTTTAATATCGTATCGATGGCAGAAACACTTTTATGAGTGAGCGTGCTAATTGTGCTCATCGCAAGGTTATAATTACCGACTTGGTTTTGAATTTTGAGTAATTCAGCAGGGTTGCTAACATCAATATTGTTCGCTTTATTGATTAAATCTGCTTTTTCACTTCCAACCGCGACAGTATATTCAGCGAATAATTGCTTCACTTTATCTTCAAATGAGCCCATGGGGACTGCTGTTGTTAGGTCACTGTCAATTTGGGTAAGAGCTGAAGATGTCATGGGAGTAATCATAAAAATATCCTATAAAATAGAGCACCCATTTATAGGGTGCACAGTTGAGTATTAAACGTTACGAATGATGGCTTGAGCCGCATCTTTAATTGATTTCATCACGTTGCTTTGCAGTTGACGTGCCATATTATAATTTCCACTCAGTGTGGTAATTTGGCCAAGTACTAATGGGTTATCAACTTCAACATTTGGGTTGTCTAATGTGTCTTTTAATTTATCTGCAATGACTTTTGTACGTGCACTTAAGCCTGCTGATGCACGATACATCATTCCCCATTTACTATCTGCACTTCCACTTGCTTCAAAGGCAGAACCATCCCATTCACCCGTGCTAACTGTTTTATTACTTGAATCTGTTGTTGTACCCATACCAATTGTTGCCATGATATTGTCCTCATTGTTTATTGATTAATGTGTTTTTGGATTAAATTTCCAATGGTTATTACCTAATAAAATATAACCATCTTCATTTGTGATAAAAGATTGACCGGCTAGTTCATTATTGGCTAATGATATTGAGAATTGAACTTGTCGCTCCCCCCATTGCTGATTAAATGAATTAACGAAGTTAATTAATGAGATAGTTTGTTTATCGTTTAAACTATCTTTAATAATAAATATGGATTTATTATTTTTAGTGATTTTATGCCATTTTACGTGGCTTTCTGTTAATCCTAGCTCGGCATTTTTTAGTAATTCATCGATATTGATAGTGTGTGTAGTATAGCTTTCATAGCAACTAAAATTGCTGGAGAATGTCTTGTTAAAAAAATCATTATTTTTTACTATCTGCGGATTAGATAATGATTTAATTACGGGGTTGCAAGGGTCAGTTAGGTCAATCTTTAATAATTCAGGAATATTATTCGATATTTTATTTTCTATCTCATTTTCTAATTGGTGAAGGATCTTGATAGAAAAATTGTTGCGAAATTTTGTTTTTAATAATTGTTGCATCGCCCAATCATAATCGCGTTGAGATTGTACTAATATAAGGGCAGCATTTTTATCATCTTTGGTCACAACAATTTTTTGTGTACTGCCGATAAGCATTTTTTCAATAAACTGCAATTGGATATCTTTTTGTAAATGAGAATTTTTAGGAAGAAAGAAATAACCAACAAGAATACAAACGAATAATGATAGACCTGCAATAAGTTTATAGTTGTATGGCGATTTATTAAATTTATTATGATTTTTTTCTGTTTTAATAGGCTTACATTGCTTATCTTCAACCACTCGCGATGTTTCCCAAGGCGTATCAATTTTCTTAAGTGTAAATGGGAATAGCTCTTTTAAAACAGTTTGTTGCAAATCAATTAAGATGATTTCATTGTGATTTCCTGTGTGTAGGTCGATGGCAATCTGGCCTTCATGGGAAATAATTGAGAAAGTAAAAGCGTCTTGATGGCTAGGTATTGAGTAGCCAGTAAAGCCCTCATCAGTTATGTTAGCCTTATATATATCTTCCTCACCAATAATAATTAAATTAGCATTTAAATTAATTATTATTTCATGGTCTTGCATTTCACCATTCATGATTTTCATCATGTAAGTCTGATTATGGATATCTGTCACGTATATAATCTCTATAAAAATAAGTTGAGTGTATTAAACAGAATGAAAAAAATACTGTCAGCTGAATTAATCTGATTCGTTATGACTAGATGAACGTTTTTTTAAGTGCAAAGTATTCCTTTTTATTCCTTTGAGTTTATTGGGCATATATTTCAAGCTGGTTTTTGAAAAAATACATAGATAGGGCTTATATATCATGACAAAGAAAGATATTACTGCGCTGTTAGAGAATAGAAATTTCTGTTTTTCTTTGCAGGATAAATTATTTTTGGCAGTACCAGGTGATAGCGCAACGGCGTTTTTTTATAAATCGCCATATTCAAATTTAAATATTTCATTTGAGCAATCATCTATATTTATTGCCAATGATGAAGTGTTAGAGAGTAATGAAAACCCATGCTGGGAGCTCTATTCAATCGCATTGTCAGAGTTGATTGAGATTCTTGCGGTGATTGATACAGCGATGGGGCAGTCATTTCTTTCAAAGAAGGAAATTTACAGCTTAAATGAACAAATCACACAAGAATTTATTTCATTGGATGAAGAGCTTTCTACCAGTGTTTCAATTAGAAATGTTGTTATCGATTTGGTTATAAGAATACACCCGTTATTTAACTGTTGGTGCAATGTATTACGTAAATATGAAGCTTACGGAATGATGCGTTTTATTTTGGAAGCTGCACAGAGTGATAAGAATGCCAATATCAATCAGCTTTGTGCCCGTTATGGTGTATCAGCGTCTTATTTTAGACAACTTTATCGAGAAAACTTTAATAAAACAGCAAAACGTAAAATTATGAGTGTTCGTATGGCGAACGCAATTTTACAGTTAATTGAGAGTGAAAGTTCCATTTTAGATGTTGGGTTAGAAGCGGGTTATTGCTCAGCCTCACATTTCACCAATGATATCAAAAAAGAACTGGGGTTAACGCCTTCAGAAATAAGACATCTTGGAGCAAATTTATATGAGCAGTAAAAGAAAAGGAGCAATATTGCTGACGCTCTTTTTACTGAATTTTAATGTTTACGCGGCTCAATCTGAAATATTTATTGCAGAGCCTGTGGCACAAGAAAAAAACCATGAAACTTTTGTCGCGAATAATATTGCGGTGGCTAAAGTTTTTGAAGCTGTGGCTGAACAGTTAAATAAACCCATTATTTTAAGCAAATTAGCGGCTCAGAAAAAAGTCACAGGTAACTTTAACCTTACGAATGCGGATGAAATGTTTAAAGCCTTGACGCGGCGTATTGCGCTAGTGTGGTATGACGATGGTGCCAGCATCTATGTTTATGATAACAGTGAAATGCGCAGTGTTATTGTACCAACACAGCGTGTGAGCAGTGGGCAAGTGCTGAACTACATTCAGCGTAACGGGATATATGATGAACGATTCCCTGTGCGCTCCCAAGGTGCTGATAATTTATTGTTTGTTTCTGGGCCCCCGCTGTATGTTGAGCTGATCAAAGCTGCCACGCTGTACCTCGAAAAACAGTTAAACCAAGAAGAGTCAACAAGCAGTGAAGTAGCTGTTATTTCATTGAAACATGCTTCAGTCACTGACCGTACATATTCATCTCGCGGCCAGAGCACAACAGTGCCAGGGATGCTGACAGTGATTAGTACATTGTTTAAAGATAGCGGCAATACCGTGGAAGAAACCGTTAATATTCAGCCTGCAAAACTTAATGTATCTGGGGATTCAATCGATGAATTAATGGATGCCCCAATAGGTGAAGGAACGTCGGAAAAAAAGCAGGTTATTGTTAATCGTTCATCGGGTAAAAAGGCACTTTCATTGGTCGCGCATCCAGACAGTAATAGCTTAATCGTTAAAGGCAGCCAAGAACAAATTAACTATGTAAAACAGCTAGTTCGTACACTGGATGTCCGTCGGCGTCAAGTCGAACTCTCGTTATGGATTATCGATATCACCCGCTCTGAGTTAGATAACTTAGGTGTGAGTTGGGAAGTAGGGACATTTAAAGCGGGTCGAGGGGCAATTGCCTTTAACCGTAGCACACTCTCAAATAGCCAAGAGTTTTTACTGCAAATTGATGCACTTAGCAAAAAAGGTAATGGGCATATCGTGTCCCGCCCTGTTTTACTGACACAAGAAAATATTCCAGCATTATTTGATAACAACACCAGCTTTTACGCCAAATTACAAGGTGAGCGGATTGCGACGTTGGAGCAAGTCACTTACGGTACCATGATCAGCGTCATGCCACGTATTTCAGCGGGTCATCAAGTTGAAATGGAAGTCAATATTGAAGATGGTGCACAAAGCCATGGTAGTGATGGCAAGGCTTCCAGTGTTGAAGGGCTACCGTCTATTAACCGAACGAGTATTAACACGGTTGCACGGATTGCGAAGGACAGTAGTTTACTGATAGGTGGCTACACTCGTGAGCAATATATTGAAAATGAAAGTAAAATCCCTGGGTTAGGAGATATTCCTTGGATTGGTGGTTTATTTAGTAGCTCTTCAGTTAACCAGCAGAAAATGGTACGCCTCTTTCTTATTCAGCCGCGTTTATTGGATGAAAATGAAGCATGGGATGGCCGTCAGTTCTCAGAAAAAACGCGTATTACTCAGCGTGATAGCCAGTTGCATGGCACGGTACAGTTTTTACAGCAATATATGAGTGAATCATGGCAATAACGCCAATGAATTACAGCAACCGGTTTTTATCCAACACTCAGGATAAAAGCCGTGCATCATCAAAGAGCAATAGTGATGATGGCGACGAGGTTGCCCGTGGTTTAGGTGTCATTGATAGCAGTAGTGAATACGCGTCAATGGCTATGTTGGCCGCGAGTCATGTGCGCCGAGGGAGCTCTCGAAAGGCACCTGAAGAGGAGTGGACACGTTTTTCTGAACGCATTTTAGACAATGATGCCGATGAAAAAGTGATGAAAATCGAGGGGTTGCTAAATAAGCAGCTTATGACACCGCAGCAATTACGTGCATTATTGTTGCAGTTTTTCCCAGATCCCAGCGATTTATTAATGGCGCTTGCAACATTAATTCACCGCAGAAAGCTAAAGCAGGAACAAATTGATAGCCTTGAGACACTGAATGAGCATCTTTTAAATGATGAAAATGCGCGTAGTGCCCAAGCTGGTGCGAATGTCGCGCTATTAGCTAAAGCATTTGCTAAAAAACTAAAGCAAAGCGCTGGGAACCTGAGGGCGGTTTATCGTGAGTTTATTAGCTATGACGGCCCAGTAGTTTATTTATATGAGCAGTGGGTTGACGAGCTAGAGTTTCAAGAACGCGAAAACATGATGCGTTATTTAGCGCGTGCATTAGCGTGTGATTTACAGGCATTGCCGTTGGGGGATATCAATGTTAGTGAATTTGGTAATTTTTTTATTCGGGTCGGGCGACTAAGGGAATTACAGTCACTTGACTCTATCTTTAGCCAGCAATTTTTTCTATCAACATGCTTTCAGAACAGCACTGATATAAATAAGCCGATATTGGAAAAATCACTGAGCCAAGTTTTTACCAGCGGGATACGTGGGCAAACAATATTTGAAGAAAAAATAATCTCTTTTATTAATAAAGAACTCCGTATTGCTCATACCGAAATACGTGCTCAATTTTTGCAGTTATTACTGTTGGCATTCTCAATGATACCTGTCGCTGTTTTTCCATCATTGGAAGATAGAGATGCATTATTGTCATATTTAAAAGTGCATATGAGTGACATTGTGGCTAAAGAGCAACAGCAAAGAAATAAATAGGAAATTTATCATTCTATGAAAAATTTAACAGGGTTTTTATTACAGCTCCGACAGCGACCTGAATTAATGGTATTGGTGATTATGGTGATGGTTATCGCCATGTTGATTATTCCATTACCAACGGTTTTGGTCGATTTATTAATTGGTCTGAATATTATGATTTCAGTCCTTATTTTTATGAGTTCTTTTTATATTACCCGGGTGCTGAACTTTCAGTCGTTTCCATCCATTCTATTAATAAGTACATTATTTAGATTAGCCTTATCAATTAGTACAAGCCGTTTAATTCTATTAGAAGCCGATGCAGGCGATATAATAGCCACGTTTGGCGAATTTGTTATTCAAGATAACCTCGTTGTGGGAATGGTAGTGTTTGCCATTGTGACAATTGTGCAGTTTATTGTTATTACAAAAGGTTCCGAGCGCATTGCGGAAGTGGCTGCGCGGTTTTCTCTTGATGCAATGCCTGGCAAACAAATGAGCATTGATGCTGATTTGCGCGCGGGTGTGATTGATGAAGCCACCGCGAAAGAAAAACGGGGAGACCTCGAAAAAGAGAGCCAGTTATTTGGGTCTTTTGACGGGGCTATGAAGTTTATCAAAGGTGATGCTATCGCGGGTATTGTGATCATTTTTGTCAACTTAATCGGCGGCATTTCTGTCGGTACTGCACAACAGGGCATGGATGTTTCGACAGCGCTAAATACGTTCTCGCTGTTAACAATAGGCGATGGCCTAGTTGCTCAAATACCGGCATTACTGATTTCAATCAGTGCGGGTTTCATTGTGACGCGTGTTGGTGGAAATGACAAAAATTTGGGTGAGAATATTGTTTCTGAATTATTTGCTAATGATTTTACGATATTAATTACCGCTTTGATTGTGCTTTTCATGGGGTTTTTACCTGGGTTTCCAACGACAATTTTTCTCTTTCTTTCTGCATTGCTGATTGGGCTTTTTGCCGTACGTTACTATAAAAAACGTCAGAAAATGGTCAATGAAAAACAGCAAGAAATAGAAAGTGTTACTTCAGATGTGACCGAAGGGGAAACGCAACGCGTTAACCAAGACTTTGTTGATGAATATATTCCAGAGACACTCCCTATTATTATTTCAGTAAATCAAAATTATAAAACACATTTAGAAGATAATAATTTTTTATCTCGCTTGAAAAAAGATGTTTTTATTCGTTATGGTTATCGAATCCCTGATATTGCAATAAATTACTCGCCGATAATTGAAGAAAATAAAATAGTCATATTAATTAATGAAGTAAAAGCAGGGGAATATGATATTTGTTTCTATGGCCATCGGTTATTGTCAAATACGGATGAATTGAAATACCTTGGTGTTGATTTAATCGAGTACGCTGATGAGTACGGCTCAAAAAATATTTGGTTTGATAATAAAGATAAAGAAAATATTGAGCAATTAGGCCTGTATGCTCGTGATGATATTTCAGAAATGATTGATTGTGTTAGCACACTTATGCTGCGCCATATTAATGAATTCTTTGGTATTCAAGAAACCAAAAATTTGCTTGATGACCTCGATAGTAAATACCCTGAATTACTCAAAGAGTGTTATCGCCATGCCACTGTGCAGAAAGTTACTGAGGTTTTCCAACGTTTATTGATGGAAAAAATTTCAGTGCGGAATATGAAATTGATTATTGAAATTTTAGTGCAGTGGGTACCGAAAGAAAAAGACAGTTTGATGCTTGTTGAGCATATTCGTAGTGGGATGGCGAGGTATATCTCATCAAGGTTTGCGGTAGATGGGCGCCTCAATGTTTTAATGATTAACTCAGAGTTTGAAGACACTATTCGCCAAGGAATTCGCCAATCATCGGGTGGCGTGTATTTGCACCTTGAGCCAGAAGCAAGTAATGCCTTAATTCAATCGGCAGAGTTGGCATTAGAAAATAATTATTTATCAATTAGGGATATCAGTGTGCTCGTCCCTGTTGATATCCGCCGTTTTGTGAAAAAAATCATAGAAGGACGTTTCCCTGAGCTAGAGGTTCTCTCTTTTAATGAGATTTCAGACACCATAAAAGTCAATGTGATTAAAACCATTTAAATAAGGAATGTAATATGAAATACCGTTTTATTGAAGTTTTGAACGAATACTTAAGTGTAATGGGGCGCAGTGATTTAATTAATGGTCAATTGGATTGCCATTCAAATATTCAGTTAGAGATGAATGACGTGCCTGCAATTAATATTGATCTTTCTTCGGATGATATCATTATTTGGTGTAATTTATTGCCATGTAATTATAGCCTTCTCGATTCCATGAGTGTTTTATTATTAAAATCTATTATTGAATATCCGCCGCGTAATTTTCAGTCAGGGCAACCCGCATTGAATCTTGTTGAGAATGAATTGATTTTATCTGCGGTATTAAAACCAGCTTCATTGAATGAAATGTCATTATTTTCAGATAGCTTTGAAGAATTTTTTGAACGTGTAATTGAATTACGCCAATTATTATCCGCTTAAATGATGAAATTTTTCGATACGTGCGCACATCCTGTGCGCATTCATGGCAGCCTTATTGAAGCTCCATTGCAAGGTGTTTTTATCGGTGAAATTTGCTTTATCGAGCAGTCGATTTCGAATACTCACATTATTGCTAAAGCACAAGTTGTGGGCTTTAAAGAAGGGCTTGCTGTGCTGAGTTTGGTTGGTCGTATTCAAGGATTAACCCGTGAAGTGGTTATCCGGCCTAGCGGCTATCCTTTTGTTTTTCCTGTTGGTGAGTACCTTACGGGCAAAATTTTTGACGCGACTGGGGAAGCGGTTGGGCGGCTAACTGAAGGCGAAAATGAGATCACGTATATTGATAACCGATTACAACGTATTGATAATCCACCCGTTAGTGTCACTAAAAGGCAACCAATAGATCAACCTTTGTTCACTGGTGTTCGAGCGATTGATGGGTTGTTAACCTGTGGTCAGGGGCAGCGTATTGGCATTTTTGCTGCTGCGGGAAGCGGAAAAACGTCTCTGATGAATATGATCATTAATCAGGCGGAGGCTGATATCCATGTAGTGGCGTTAATCGGTGAGCGTGGTCGAGAAGTTATTGAATTTATTGAAGAGTTGAAATCTTCTCCTCAGGCAGAGCATACAATTTTAGTGTATGCCACGTCGGATAGCCCACCCGTTGAACGGTGTAATGCGGCATTATTAGCGACGACGATTGCGGAATATTATCGTGATGAAGGAAAAAACGTTCTGCTTTATGTGGACTCCATGACGCGTTATGCAAGGGCCTTACGTGATGTGGCATTGGCCTCAGGTGAGCTACCTGCAAGGCGGGGTTATCCTGCTTCTGTATTTGAACAATTACCGTTATTACTCGAACGCCCTGGGCGTCTCAAAAACGGGTCAATTACCGCTTTTTATACAGTGTTATTAGAAAGCGAAGAGGAAGCTGACCCGATTGGTGATGAGATCCGCTCTATTTTAGATGGCCACATTTACCTTAGCCAGAAACTGGCAGGCCGCGGTCATTACCCTGCCATTGATGTTTTAAACAGCATTAGTCGTGTGTTTTCTAAAGTCACGCAACCTATGCATCAACAATCGGCAGCTCGAGTCCGTGAGATGTTAGGAAGACTTGAACAACTTCAACTGTATCTTGACCTTGGTGAATACCAGCGTGGGGAAAATGCAGAGAACGATGAAGCGCTAGATAAACAAGCCGCAATTGAGACTTTTTTAAAGCAAAGAATGACTGAGAGCGCCTCTGTAGAAACGTTGTTAAGTCACTTAAGCCAATTGGCATCATGAGCGTCAAAAATCTATTGCAGTTGGCTGAACGTCGTTTAGACAAAATTCGCTATGAGCAGGGGCAACTTAATTCGCAAATTAGTGCGTTACAAAGTGCCTCTCAAAGTATGAGGGAACGTATCCTGATCTTATCTGCACAGGTTGCGTTATATGAAAAATCCCAAGAGCTGAGCCCTATTGCTTTTTGGGAACGCCAAAGGCTAAAAGCGGCAGTGCTTGGTGATATTGCCCAGTTTGAATACGAGATTGACACAATGTCGACTCAAATAGACAAATATCAACTCTTGGCTAAGCAAATGGCGACGCAGGTGCAAGTATTACAAGGTAAGTGTGAAAAATTCCAAAAATATCTTAAACAGCAATCTATCACTCGGCGTTTAAAATTAGAGCGGCAACAGCATACTGAAATAGAGGAGATCTTCGTTCATGTTCGCAATAAATTCACCTAAAAGGGAAACCGTTATAACTTCTTCTGGTGTGGGAATAGCAAAACCCTCAGATAAAACAATATTGGATTATGCCCAAATAAATAAAAAGGGGAATAAAAATACAGGTTTACAAATGATGGCTAAAAAAATAATCATGAATTTGAACAAAAATAATAC